>JAHDBF010000065.1 GCA_020630525.1 Saprospiraceae bacterium | reverse complement strand
ACAGACTTTCCAGATAAACTGACTGTATCTGTAAACTCAATCAACAAATCTTCATCGCTTAATAGGTCAGCGCCTATAATGGTCGGTTCTGAACATGCCAAAAACAACCCTAATAATCCTATGTATAGAGGAAAATACTTATTCATTAAAATTGAAATTATTACTGTTACCCTTCTATTAACTCATTAAAGAACGTTAAAGCCTGTGTTTTATGTTCTTCGTCTTCAAAAAAGTCAAGTTTTGGTAATTCTGACTTGTCCCATGCTGCAAGATCTGATTCACTCAGCTTGTCACTATCTTTTATGATGGCGTCTGCATAAGTCATAGCACCTTGATTTAATAATGCGGTTTCTCCGTCTTTATAGGCAGCCAAATCTTCTTGAGTAAGGTTATTAATTGCTGCTATTTCGAAAAAACGCTCAGTAAAATGCTGAGAATATGTTTCTGGATATGCAGAATAAATAACTTTAGAATGTTCAAAAACAGGATCGTCTTTATAAACTTTTTTTAAGAATAGAGGCACTAGACTGGTGAACCAACCATTACAATGTATGATGTCTGGTGGCCAACCAAATTTCTTTACCGTCTCTATTACACCTTTACAGAAGAAAACCATTCTGTCTTGGTTGTCTTCAAAAGGTTTTTCTTCTTTGTCATCGAAGATGAATTTTCTTTTAAAAAATTCTTCGTTATCAAGAAAATAAACTTGTAATCTAGCTCCTGGTAAAGAAGCTACTTTTATAATTAATGGAAAATCATCATCGTCTACGATAATATTCATTCCAGAAAGTCTAACAACTTCATGTAGACGGTGTCTTCTTTCGTTGATCATTCCGTATTTTGGCATCAATACTCTTATTTCCATACCTTTAGTCTGGACATAAGGGGCCAAATTCCTTACACGTTCAGATATTTCTGATAATGCTGTATAAGGATTCATTTCTTGTGTCACAAAAAGAAGTCTCTTTTTACTCATACTCGTTTTTACGCCTTAAATTAGGACTGCAAAGATAGTAAAATAATGCCAATAGAGTCTTAAAACTATCTTAAGAGGTCAACAAACGCATTGAAAATCAGACAAATAGCAATTTTTGTTTAGCTTACCATCTGCATTAATGTTGCACAAATGATTGCTCCATATGTACCAAGGGCATAACCTAATACTGCCATCAAAACACCTACTGGTGCTAATGATGCGTCAAATGCGGAGGCAACTATTGGTGCTGAGGCGGCACCGCCAATATTCGCCTGAGAACCTACTGCTACGAAGAAAAACGGAGCTTTAATAATTTTTGCCACTATCAATAGCGTTATAACATGAACTAACATCCAGACAATGCCTATAGCAAATAAACCAAGGTTATCAAAAACTTCTCCTAAGTTCATTTTCATTCCAATGGTAGCTACTAAAACATAAATAAAAATGCTTCCCCATTTAGAAGCGCCAACACCTTCTAGCTCTTTTGCTTTTGTAAATGAAAGTGCTACGCCATAAGTGGTTGCAAATACAATCATCCAGAAAAATTTTGACATTATCGAACTAAGACCATATTCTACTAATACGCCTGGCGAATAAATTGGGTTTCCTTTTTCATCTACACCAATCTGTACAATTGTTTCTGCATTTATATTTTCGAATAATGGACCAAAATAATCTGCTGCCCAATGCGAGATTGCTACACCTCCAAAAGCCATTGCCAACATGATAAATAATGATGTTAGGTCAGGAATTTTCTCAATTTTTGCACGATAATCCGAAACACTATTTTTAAGCGCTATTATTGCACTATTGTCTGCTTTTAAGGCTTTGTCAATTCTCTCAGAAATACTTGCTCCATACAAAAGAAAGCCCATCCAAATATTGGCAACCACTACATCTACCACAATCATAGTCCCAAATAAGTTATCATCTACCAAATATATTTCTTTCATTGCTGCTTGATTCGCTCCTCCACCAATCCAACTTCCTGCGACCGTGCTCAATCCTTTCCATATTTCCCCTGCATTTGCACCTATTAAATCTGGAGCTACTGCAGATACAAACAACAATGCTATGGGACCACCAATGATAATACCTAGAGTAGCTGTCAAAAACATGATTAGTGCTTTAGGTCCAAGGTTTATTAATCCTTTAAAATCAATACTTATACATAATAAAATTAGTGACGCTGGAAGTAGGTATCGCGATGCTACAAAGTATAATTGCGAATGCCCTTGAGCTGCTTTATAAATGTCTTTGGGTACACTATTGTCATTTAAAAAAGCAGTAATACCATCATAACTCAAACCTGAAGGCATAGACAAATTATAGTTTGCTAAAATCTCTGCAAGACTCCCCATCTCATACCAATGTGGCGCTATAATGTTTAGCGGCCAGTTAAATAATGCAGGAATAAAGTAACATAACAACAAAGATGGAATGTAGGTATAGAACTTTTTCCAAAAAGGTGTTTTTAACTGGGCAGTATAAAAAATACCTGCAAGAATGGCCATTAAAATTCCGCAAACGATTGCGTCATTGGTAAAAAATGGAGCGGAGTATAGCATCATGGTCTTTCAAAATTTTAAACAAGATAACCAAGATTTGGGAAATGCATAAAATGTTGTGTTTATAAGCTTGCTAACTATATAACAATAAATTTTTTTTATTAGAACAGCAACCAAAATATTAGATGTAATTTATTATTACTCACTGTGCGGGATTTGCAGATTAACCAAGTCTCGATTATAACGCATTGACAATATAAGCTGCACACCTTTTTCCCGTGATTGTTCACGTTTAAAAATCTGTACCGATTGAAAAATATACTTTTCTATCTTGTATCTCCCTTGTCTCGATTCCTCTGGCAAAATCTAATTTTACAAAATATCCAAGTATTGTTGATCGAAAACCAAAACCATACCCGGCAACTAATGGATCTCTAAAGTATTCTATGTTTAAAATAACTACTGGTGGGTTTTGAAGTGTCAAACTATTGATAGGGTTTTCATCTGCAAATGGTGAAATACCATGCCAAGCTACACCCATATCAAAAAACCCGACTACTTGAAGGTTTCTAAAAAATGAATTTTTTAAACTGTTCATTCCTAGTATTTTTACAACTGGGACACGCAATTCTATATTTCCTAATAGAAAATTAGATCCATTTCTTATGTTAGGTGAAAATCCTCTTAAATGAGGAGCATTAACCCTAAAGGCAAAACTTTCATCTTCTGGGACAGGAATTAATTCGTCGTAACTCCGGTTGATGGCACCTTCTACACCTCCAAGGTGATATAACATTTTTTTACTCCCAAAAGAAGCGGCTCCTGCACCTCGAAATGCCAATACAGCGTGTCGCAATATCGGCAAATAATACCTTGCATCAAATCCAAGAATTGTGGTAAAACCTTTGCTTAATTCAAAATCTAAACCATCAACTACATCCAATTCAAACTCATTAATGGCTTCTAAATAAAACTTATATCTAGCACCATTCATAATATTTAAGCTATACTCAAAAGAGTTATCGAAAACATACTCTGCTTTTATACTTAGTCTTTTGTCTCTTCTGATTGGCGATTGAAGCGTTGGTAAATCCGAGGAAAGGTGATATCGCTTATCAAACCTTAAAGAAGATGTAAGGCTTATGCTTCTATAAATATCAAATGGATACTTTATACGATATAAACCCAATAAAGAATTCCTCCTAATTCTAGTTATTGGAAAAACATCTGCTTGCTCAATATTGGTGATTGATTTTCTATATATTCCATATCTATGATCTAGTAACTTTTTATTGTTATCCATGACCATAAAAACTTCAGAACCATTAAACGTAGTTGGAATTCTTATTCCTGCTTGAATTTTATAATCTTCGAATATGTCTTTTACATCTGTTTTAAATAATATTCCTAATGGTTGTGTTTGCAAACTTTCCTCACTATCTGTATAACTTTCCAATCCTTCGAATAAAACTTGGTTATCAATTCTAGTAGAAATGTCAAACCATTTAAATGTCAACCTTGCAGCATTCGCTCTTTGTGGAACATATTTTATGACACGTTTTCCATCTTGCACATTATCAGAAAAATAATTGCTAAAATATTTATCAAAAGTTACTGAGGGGTTTTCTACTTCTTCTTCTAGAGACCTTAAATTTGGTGGGTCTGTATATTTGCTTTGAAACTTAATTTTTTCGCTAATTTTTTCTTCTTCAAAAATTAACGGAACTATGTTTTCATTTTTTATTTTTTCTCCTGACTGAGTTGATATTTTTTGATTTAAATCTAATTGGCTTCTGAGCAAATATTTCTTTCCATTTATTTCTTGACTATAGATATAATCATTGGATTTGTTATTATAAGTATGGTATACAATATTTCTTTTTTCGTTGCTATTTAGATAGGATACATTATCTATGATTAAATGACGGTTATTAGTACCTGTCACATCAGATAAATATGCTATTGAATTATTTTCGATAATAATCGAATTCCTTTCTGAAATATCTGGGGTATTTGTTATCCTTTTTAATGTAGCATTTTTTTTATCAAAAGTGAGAAAAAATAGATCATGATTTCCAATAGGTAAGATCGTATCTAACTCCTGTTTTGACAAATCTGTATTCTTTCTATTGGAAGAAAATAGCACGCCGTATTCCCCTTGGTATTTACCATAGCTTGCATCTAAATCATCATAAAAGTCTGTTGTTAGCCGTTGGGTGTTTCTACCTCTAGTTGAAAATACAAACAAATCAGAATAACCATCTACAGATGCATTTAGTAAAAATTTTCCGCCATCGATATATGATACGGAATAAATCCGTTGGTAATCACCAGGTAGCTCCGTTTCTTCATAGCTGCCATCATCTAGAAATATGGTTCTCATCCATATAATATCTCGATGCTCATATATAACACATACCTCTCTCCGTTGTGGATGCCAATCTATTAATGGATAATTATAGTCAGTCTCTTGGAATATATTTTTTGTGCCGACTTTAAATACTTTTTGTGAGATTCCAGTTTTTAAGTCTAATGTGTAGATTTTACTTTTTCCTTTGTCATTTAAGATATATAAAAGTTCTTTTCCATTTGGAGATATTTTAAATGATGCAAAAGGAAGGTTTCGCTTATTTTTTATTTTTAATAGATTCCTAGGTTCTTTACTAGATTTATCATTGATAGAAATATCAAATTTTTCCATATAGAAGGAAGTATAATCTTCTTTCACTTCTTCGATGGTATTCCCTAAGATATAGAAAAAGCTTTCTTCTAAGTTTCTATTTATTCTTGTCAAGTATATGATATTAGCAATATTGGTTTTACCATACATTTCATCTAAGTAATACCAAAAAGAATGTCCTGCGATTTGAGGATAGTCTTCAGAGATTTTATCGAATTGGGTGTACTTTGAAGGCTTGGAAGCCATTATGTCTTTTAGTTGATTGTTTGCTTTCGAATTCCAATATGATCCACAATAAGAAATCAATCCTAACTTAAACCAATCTGGCAGATTTAGTAATATTGCATTTTGTACTTGCTCTTGAATATTTGTTCCAAACAATATTGAGTTGATATAAACGCTGGCAATTCCTTCTCTGATCTGTTTTCTCAGATGATTATGATCTCCATCAAAATAAACAAACATCTTTTTACCGATAACTGTGGTTAGATTGTCTTTAGAGTGGAAAGCATCTTCGTTTCCGATGTTGCTTTGTTTTTGGTCGCTTAAATCTGTATAAACGATTATTTCTATTTTTCCATTTATCTTGTGTTCTAATATTCTTTGGATTTCGTCGTGGTCGAGTTCTGATAATTGGATTACAGAATGTGCGACTTTCCGGCCTTTTCCATACCAGTAAGTGATAAAGTTTTCGGTTTCGTATTTATCCCATTTTTTAAAATCATCATGATATTGTACCCTATTCTTTCCAAATTTGGTATTTATACTTTGACTTGAAAGGAATTCAGGACAAAGAATGAGTAGTAAAATCGTAAATATTATTATCGGACGTACACAGTTCATACGATTAAAGATATGTAAATTCGCCCAATAATGAAATGAGATGAAAATCGCCATATTTACATTTAATGCTTTTTCCGAAAATGGATTTGTCATTTATGATGAAACAAAAGAATGTGCCATCATAGATCCTGGCTGTAATAACGCTGAAGAACGCACAATACTTACAGATTTTATTGAAGCTAATGGACTTACGCCTAAGCTGCTGTTAAATACGCATTGCCACATAGATCATATTTTGGGTAATAAATTTGTAGCTGAGAAATACGGACTCAAACTTACCAGTCACAAAGGAGAACAAGCTGTCCTCGATAGTGGTATTATAGTTTCTGGCATGTACAATATCCCATACGATCCTTCTCCAAGTATTGGCATTTATGTTGATGAAGGAGATATTATTTCTTTTGGAAATACACAATTAGAAGTGTTATTCGTTCCTGGACACTCTCCAGCGAGTATTGCATTTTATCATTCTGAAAGTAAAAGTTTAATAGCTGGTGATGTGCTTTTCCAAGGCAGCATTGGACGTACAGATTTGCCTGGTGGAGATTTTGATACGTTAATTGCTAGTATAAAAAACAAATTTTTCCTTTTAGATGATGATGTACAAGTATATCCAGGTCATGGGGAGAAAACCACGATTGGAATAGAAAAAATTAGTAATCCATTTTTACGATAATGTTGAAAAGAAAGGTTATTGCAGGACCGATTAGTAATCTCACTGATGCAAGATATTTTGCAGCATGGATGGTGGATTATATTTCTTTTGACTTTTTTGATGATATTTCAAAAGAAGAAATCGAACAGTATAAGGAAATTATAGATTGGGTAGAAGGTCCAATAATTTTAGCAGACATATCTAAATTATCAACCATTTCTTTAATATTTGAGTTAAAAGAAAAATTAAATATCAAAGGATTTATATCTAAGGATATCGAAGTATTAAATCAGTTAAAGTCATATTCACAATATTTATTTTTAAAGACTGACAGACCCAATGATGATAATGATTTCTATCTCATTAGTACGATGGAGATTTGCGAGCAATACCCTGAACGGTCCTTTATTGACAATCAAAGTCTTGATACTTCAAAACTTGTGTCAATTAGTGCCAGTATTGGCTTAGAGTTGATTGGGGGAGAAGAGCAAGAGGTTGGATTAAAGTCTTTTGAGGAATTAGATTCTATATTTGAAATTTTAGAAGATTGACAATAAATCAATATATTTACTTCAATAAAAAAGCCTTTATGAAAACATATATTTCGATTGTTTCATTTTTTATATTCAGCATTTTCAGTCTTACCGTTAGTGCTGCTCCTATCACAGATATTGATAAAAGATCAAAGGATAACGCAAAATCAGAGATTCACACAATAGAAGATTTTTTGAACCTAACACCTCGTCAGTATAAAAAGCTAACTGGAAAAAGATTAAAGTTTAAGGATGTTATAAAATTAAAAATAGCGCAGAAAGTTATTAAAAAAAGCATGAAAAGTAATGCTGCTAATAGTAGTGGTATACCTCAATGGCTTTACATCGTATTGTCGCTATTTGGTCTTTCATGGATTGTAATGGGTATTGCTGATGATTGGTCTGGAACAAGTTGGTGGGTAAATCTATTATTGGCACTGCTAGGCATTGTGATTATTGCTATTGTTGGACTTTTTTGTCCATTAATATGGCTATTAAGTTGGCAAGTACCTAGTTTAATACACGCACTAGTCATAATGAAAAATTATTACTAATCACAATGTGGAAAATAATATATAGCTGTTGGCTATTGTTCAACATGTTTATACCTGTTTTACTATGGTTAACACCTATATCTTATTTTGACAAACTAAACCTAACTACTTGTCCTTCGAAGCTATTTTTTGATTTAGAGTGTATCGGTTGTGGTCTCACTAGGGCGGTCTTCTATTTTCACAAGTGGGAATTTGCAGAAGCTATATATTTTAACACCTCAATTATAATCGTATATCCTCTCCTGTTTCTCATGTGGTTGATGTTTTTAAAAGAATTACTCAAAGAATTCAATATAAAATTCCATGAGCGAATTCCTTTAAAAACAATTCCAGAATATTTCATTTTGATGAAAAACAAATTGAAACCTCAGTAAGGTTTATTGCTACAGTTTATCCCAACATTTCCTTTACAATAGTTGATATTGTCTTTCCATCTGCTTGACCCGAAAGTTTTTGAGATGCCATACCCATTACTTTGCCCATATCTTTCATGCCTGATGCTCCTGTAGTAGCTATTATATCAGCAATTATTGGCTTTATTTCTTCTGCAGAAAGCTGTTTTGGGAGGTATTTCTCTATTACGCCAATTTCCTCTCGCTCTACAGCTGCTAAGTCTTCTCTTCCTTGCTTAACGAATATGTCTAAAGAATCTTTTCTTTGTTTTATCAGCTTTTGTAATGTTTTTATTTCAACATCCTCTGTTACTTCTGATCCTGTTCCATCTGTTTTTAACAGTAACAATGCGCTTTTTATCGCACGGATACCTCTAAGTGCAACTTGATCTTTGGCTTTCATTGCTGTTTTTAAATCTGCATTAATTGTACTTTCTAAACTCATTTTCTTTCTTTTTCAATTGTTTCCGTAATATAAATAAACTCATCAACAGTTAAGTGTTCTGCGCGTTTGGTATATATATCTTGTGCCAATATTGACTTATCATCAATCAATCCTTTCAAATTATTTCGCAACATTTTCCTTCGTTGGTTAAACGATATTTTAACCACCTTTTTAAACAGTTTTTTATCGCAATTCAGTGCTTTACGGTCATTTCTTGTCAGTAGAATTACCGAGCTTTCAACTTTCGGTGGAGGATTAAATGAGCCTTTGGACACATTAAACAGTTTTTTACAATCGTAAAAACATTGCAATAACACACTAAGTATACCATAGGTTTTATTGCCTGGATCTGCTACTACCCTATCTGCCACCTCTTTCTGGAACATACCAACCATAACTGGTATTCGTTCCAAGTTATCAAACATAAGAAATAGCAACTGAGAAGAAATATTGTAGGGAAAATTGCCAACCAAAGCAAAGGGTTTTCCATCAAAAATTTTGCTTATATCCAGTTTTAAAATATCTAATTGGATAATTTGGGACATATCAAGCTTAGGGATGTCATTCGAAATAACAGTAACCATGTCTTCATCTATTTCGACAACTTTATAATTATCAATTTTTTCTACCAAATGCTTAGTTAAAACTCCCGTTCCTGGACCAATTTCTAATGCACATGCAGATTGGGGTAGATGTATACAAATAGCATCTACAATCTTATTTACGACGCCTACATTTATCAGAAAATGTTGACCATATTTTTTTTTAGCTCTCAAATGCGTGAAAAGTTAGTCAAGAATAAGCACAAAAATAGCTACAATATGAAGGATATTCATAAAGAGTTTATCTTCGTCCTAATTTGAAAAAATAATTATGAATAAGTTGCGTATCGGAATTACAATGGGTGATATTAATGGTATAGGCCCAGAGATCATTATAAGAACATTAAATGACAAGAGATTTAAAGCCAATTATACCCCTATTATATATGGTTCTTCTAAAATTGTGTCATACTATAGGAACATTGTAGGTGCAAACGATTTTCATCCAAGTTATTTTGACAATATCAATAACCTGCACACTGGAAAAGTGTATTTAAAAAACTGCTGGGAGGATAAAGCTGCAATAAATGTTGGTCAAGCGACAGAAGAAGGTGGAAAATACGCTGCATTAGCATTAGAAGCTGCAGTAAAAGATGCGCAAATGGGAAACCTAGACGCTATTGTAACTGCGCCAATAAACAAAAGTGCAATGCATATGTCAGGCTTTAAATACCCTGGACATACTGAGTATCTTTCAGAAGCATTTAATGTTAGAGAGAGTGTAATGATGATGGTATCTAGTGCAATGAGAATAGCACTTGCCACCAACCATTTACCTATAAAAGATGTGCCTTCAGAATTGGTTAAAGACAAGATTATTAAAAAATTGATCATTCTAGACCAAAGCTTACGTAAAGATTTTGGAATTCAAAAACCCAATATCGCTGTTTTTGGACTAAACCCGCATGCTGGAGATAATGGCTCTATTGGAAAAGAAGATCTAGAGCTTATTAAACCCGTGATTATCGAGGCTAAGAAGAATGGAATGCTTGTTTCGGGTCCATATTCTGCAGATGGATTTTTTGGAAGTGGTCAGTTTAATAAATTTGATGGCATTTTAGCGATGTATCACGATCAAGGTCTAATTCCGTTTAAAGCATTATCATTTGGAGATGGCGTTAACTTTACCGCAGGATTACCTATTGTTAGAACTTCTCCAGATCATGGTACTGCTTATGACTTAGTAGGTACTGGAAAAGCAGAAATCTCTTCATTTAGAAATGCATTAAACTTGGCTTATGATATTTGTCGCTCGAGAAAAGAATATGCGGAGATAAATGCAAATCCTTTAAAGAAAAAGCCAAAGCTGACAGAACAGGGTTCAGAGTAGGTTGATTTCGATTCTATTAAACAATCCTCAGAAAGATTGGTATATTGCTCGTCGTCCATCATTCATTCCCAGCTTCGGCACTGCAAATATATTGCAATTTTTTATATATAAGTATTTTACTTAAACTTATTTATTGTTAAATATTATATCTGTATTGTAATTGATTATCAATCAATTACTTATTAAGAAAATTTTATTTTATCGTAATAGCTTTTTATTAGGATTTTCATACCTATCATACTTATCTAGGTCTAATTCTTCGATTTTTGCAATTAATTTATGCGCATAAGAAACATCTGTAGCATATCCAGCTTCCTTAAGCCCATACGCCCATGACTTATAGTCGTATTTATCTAATAAAAATAGTGGTTGATAATTAGACTTATATCTTAAAAAATTAGAATGATCGATGTAACTGTCTAAATCTGTTTCGTAAGCTCTAAAGCAAGAGGGAATAAGATTACCGTTAATATCTAAATCATCATCCTTGTGATAATAAGTATCACCCACCCAAGTAGATTTACATTTTATACCAAAGTGGTTGTTTGCATTTGAAGCCAAATCACTACGTCCGGCATTACTTTCTACTAAAGCTTGTGCCAATGTAATACTGGCAGGTACACCAGTACGGTACATTTCTAATATTGCAATCTCATGATACATATCAATATATCCTGTTACCCTGTCTTCTGCAATTGGTGCATTTATAGAAAATACAAGTACACAAAGTGTGTAAAAAATCTTAATCATATCTCGGAGGTTTTATATATATAATCTAACCAAATCTTATGCCAATCACCTCACGTAATAAATCTTAACTTTATGCCATAAATTTTTATTACAAGTGAGTATAAAAAAGGCCAACAAATATTTGTCTAAAGATCCTATTTTGGGCAAAGTGATTAAATCACATACTATGTTAGAACTTGACAAATCTCCTTCTGTTTTTCACGAACTTGTCAAAGCCATTATTTACCAACAAATCTCTATCAAAGCAGCAGAAAGCATCCATAATCGCTTTATTGCTTTTATCGGTAGTGCACATTTTTTACCAGAAGACATATTGCCTTATAGTCCTATTCAATTAAAAGAAGCTGGACTTTCGAGCCAGAAAGCGAATTACATAATTAATATTGCAAATTACTTTATGACACAATCATTTGACGATGATGAATGGCAAAAGTTTAGTGATGATGAGATTATAAAAAAGCTAATCTCTATCAAAGGTGTTGGAGAATGGACAGCTCAGATGATGTTAATGTTTCAGCTAGATAGACCGGATGTTTTACCCGTAAAAGATTTGGCAATTCAGGTTGTAATGAAAAAATTGTATAATATTGATTTAGAAAAGAAAGCATTGATCACAGAAATGGAAAGAATTGGAGAGGCTTGGAGTCCTTACAAGTCTTATGCATCAAAATACTTATGGGCATGGAAAAGGGCAAACTAGAAAATAAAAGAATCGTTGCACAACATAACGGAGAGGCAGGAGGACCGCTAATGATCGTTTTTGGCGCCATGCATGGCAATGAAAAAGTGGGTGTTGATGCGTTAACTTATCTCGATAAAATGTTAGAGGTGGAGCACATCACGAATCCAGGTTTTTGTTTTAAAGGAAACTTACTAGGAATTATAGGAAACCTAAAAGCTTTTGAACGCGGCGAAAGATTTATTGACCTTGATATTAACCGTCATTGGGATAAAGAATATATCGCTAAAATAAAACTTAAAAAAGACGAAGAAAAATTATCAGAAGATAAAGAACTGTTAGAAGTGAATCAATTGATACATGAAGCTATTGAATTATTTGATCCTCCTAAGGTGTATATTCTTGATCTTCACACCACTTCTTCTGACGGCGGCATTTTTACGATTCCATCGAATGATGATGAAAGTATACATATTGCTAAAGGCTTACATGCACCAGTGATTACTAAAATGATGGTCGGTTTGCGAGGAACTACGATGCATTACTTTAACACACCTAACTTTGGAAAAGAAACTGTTGCGCTTACTTTTGAAGCTGGCCAACATAAGGATCCAAAATCTGTAAATCGTGCTATTGCCGCAATCATTAATTTTATGCGTACAATAGCATGTGTTAAGTCTGAAGATGTAGAGAATATTCATGACAAAATATTAATAGATTACTCTAAAAATTTACCGAAAGTAACTACGCTAATTTTACGGCATGGAATTAAAGAAGATGATGAATTTAAAATGATCCCCGGATTTAAAAATTTCCAAAAGGTAAAAAAAGGCGAAGCATTAGCCAATGATAAAAATGGTGTTATTTATGCTCCAGAAAATGCAAGATTATTAATGCCACTTTACCAAAAGAAAGGTGAAGATGGTTTTTTCCTAGTAAAAGATTTAGAATGACTTCAGAAGAAAAAATAGAAAAAGCTGTCGAAGCAGTATCGCAAAACATAGATCAAAAAATCCTACACTTTGTTGAAAACGCTTCATTCATAAGTAAGTATTTACTTAGCGATGAATTCAAACTACTTACAGTTGACGAAAAAGAAACTATGCTCTTTATACACTTGGTAATTTGGGAGTGTATTGATAATAAGAATGGTGATTTTGATATTGAAGGTTTTCAAGAAACAGAAGAAAAAAACTGGACAACATTAGAATCTATAAAAGGAAATTGGGAAGAGAAAACCAACGTACTTTTTGAAAACTACAAAGAAGAAGAACTATTGGCATTTGCGGAAGATATGGTTAATGATGAAACCATAAGCAAAGTTTCTAGAGAGTTAATTTTTGTAACAGCAAAAAGCTTTATAGACTATTGTTTCTAAATTTATAATAATGAGAAATCTAGTATTTGTTTTTTGTTTTATTAGTATAGCTATAAACTTATTCGCTCAACAAGAACTTGGCCATGTAAAATGGCTTAGAGATTATGACACTGCACTTTCTCTTGCTGTGGAAAATGACAAACCAGTGCTAATTCTTTTTCAAGAAGTACCTGGTTGTGCCACTTGCAAAAATTACGGAAACAACGTACTAAGCAATCCGTTACTAGTTGATATTATAGAACATTATTTTATTCCGCTAGCTATATTCAACAATAAAAAAGGAGAAGATCTTCGCATATTAAAACAGTACAACGAACCAACTTGGAATAATCCTGTCATAAGGATTGTTGATAAATATGGAGAAAACATACATCCAAGATTGGCTGGAAATTACACTTTGCAAGGCATCGTAAATACGATCAACACTGTACTACTAAACAATCATAAAATTCCTCCAAAATCTTTAAGTCTGCTTTCTGATATTTCCATAATTAATCCAGATAGCGAGTTAACATTGTCTATGTACTGCTTTTGGTCAGGAGAAAAAGAAATTGCAAAAATAGATGGAGTTTATGCAACTGAAGCTGGATTTCTAGATGGTAAAGAAGTAGTAAGGATAAGCTATGATTCTAACATTACCTCCAAAAAGAAAATTGTAAACCAAGCCCATAAATCGAATAACGCTAAGAGCGTATATGACAACTCAAAAGGATTCCGCGCTGATAAAGACCCTAAGTACTATTTAAAAAATTCTGAATACAAATACCTAGCTTTCCACCCTTATCAAGCTGCAAAAATTAATAGCTTGTTAGGACAAGGAATGAAAAGTATTGATGAATATCTTTTTCCTACTCAACGTGCATTTATAAATAAAATTAGATCTAAGGATATTAAGCCCACTAAGCTTCTTTACAATAATAATCTAAATACGGCTTGGAAAGAAATGAAAGATCAATTGTAATATTGTGCAAAAAAAATTCCCGGTCTTCTCAGGGACCGGGAAAAGTTCTATTATCACAATCAACTCTTTTTTTAAAAAATTGAATAGTAATATTTATCTTTTTCCAAATACTGGATTGTTTGTTTTATTCCAGTTTTATAAAAGGCTGAGTCGAACTAAAATCACCCGACTCAAGCCTGTAATATAAAACTCCGTGAACGTTTCCTAAATCGGAACCATCTATCTTCCATTGCTGATAGCCTTTCTTTAAGTCTTTGGTTTTTTGGAAAATTACTTTTCCTGATTGATCAAAAACGGAAAGCGTAGCTGTCAATGCTTCAGGTGCAATAAATGGTATGTATGTTTCATTAGTAAATGGATTTGGCGTATTAGCAAATATTCTCCAATCTGAATCAAGGTTGTCGGTAGATTCAAATACAAGATTATTTACAGTACCATCAGATAGATAAACTTCATTGCTCAAATTGGGATCTTTTGATAATGAAATATTACCTTCTCTGTTCAATTGTACTTCTAATAATACAGTGCCTTTTTTTAGTCTAATCGATTCAGCATTTGACCAGCTTACTTTTGCACTTCCATCTTTGAAAACATAGTTTCCGTATTCAAGATCTAATACATCAGATCTTAAATTTAGAATCGCCGCATTCGCAGAAGGATCAATAGAAAATTGAAAACCATTTAAAAACAAATCATCATTTACTGTCAATTGGATAAGACCCCTTTCTCTCTTGAGGATTTTCCATGATATAGGATTTGCATTACGTGTTACGATATTTTGTTGTAGTCCTGACAAGTCAGCACTTTGGTTAATGTCACCAGATTTTACTGCTATAAAATCCATTCCAGATGCATCATGATCTAGACCATACATTTGCATGTTTTCGCTTATAGGAAACGGATTGAGTGGATCACCAAACTCAATATGCCCATCAAAGAATCTCCAAGTATCAACCTTAGTAAATTCCTCTTGTATTCCTAGTATGATTTTTCTTATTTCTATAATGTCAATTGCAGTAACTGATTCAGAATTATTGACATCTGCTGCTATTATTTTATATGGATTATCCAATAACTCCAATCCCAATATGTGCTTTTGAATCAATATTAAATCCAACGTTGTAAGTCCGTTTATTGCTTTATCATCATAACTTGGATCTAGCATAAAATCTGCATACATTGGTATTCCATCAAAAGCATACGCGCCTCCGTTATCTGTTGTCGTTTCTTGACCATGTACATCAGCGATTAAGTTTATACCAATATCACTCATCACCTCGTTATTCAGCGTTATTACGTTTCCTGATAACCTTAATTCAACTTCATTTTCATCGTTTTCAATAATTGTTTCAGGACATAAATTATAGTTATCCTGAACGTTAATATATGTTTCACAATGACTAATGTTACCATCAGAATCCATTACATATAGGCTGATGTCTTGTTGCCCAAGATCATCACAATCAAATGTCATTGATGTCAATGTAAATGCTTCATCAAAAGCAAATTGCAAGTCTTCTTTTGCAGTACAATTGTCTGTACTTCCTCCGTCATAATCTTCTGCCCAGATGGTTCCCATAATTCCCATTCCTGGCATTTCATTTATATTCAGTGCTATACCATAAAGACACACTGGAACTGGTGGTTTACAATCTTGTACATTTAGTGTTTGGGTGCAAGCAGCAACATTTCCGCAACCATCACTTGCCCACCATTGTAACTCATGAATGCCATAAGAAACATCTTCACTTATGGTGTTGCCTTCACCAGAAATATCATTACTAGGATCATTGTCATTATTGATATCAATATTCCAAGAGTAATTTATTTCAGTGATACAATCATCAGTTGCTTCGATTGTCGTATTTACTAGTCCTGTGCAAGTTGATTCATTTCCACACATGACGATTTCTGATTGACAATTTTGGAATACTGGGTCTATTGTGTTTTCGACTGTAATATCTTGAGTAAATTCCCACCTTCCTGCAGTAGGTTGAACATTGGGATCATACTGGCACCAATCTATGACTGTAAATTTTCGTTTTACAAACATGCATCCATCATTTACTTTAGATACATAATCTTTATGATTAAAAAGTATGCTTTGGCAGTTTCCTGAAGTGTAACTAGGCAATCCAGTCATGCTTGTAGGAGGTACATCTGCCATGCATTGATTGGTAATAGTTATATTTTCTTCTGGCCAAGTAATATCATCTTCCGTAAATGGGGAATAATTTTCTATAGTAATTGTCTGATATACTAACGTTTGGTTTCCTTGTGCATCAGTTGCACTAAAAACCCTAATTATTCTTCCTACTCCACATTCCAAATCAATGATCGGTTCTTCTTCTTGTACTGTTGCGCCACAGTTATCAGAAACTTCTCCATCCATTATTGTCAATTCTCCTAGCTCAGGGTCTGTAATGATAAAGCTTGTTCCACTTCCAGTGATAGAAACATATGTTCCAAATTCCGTTAAGTCATCTAAGTCTATAGGGTATTCACAACTGATAGTCACATCTGTTAATTGGTCTACTAGATATGGTGGATTTACATCATTCACAGTTACGTCTACCATACATTGTGCAATATTGCCTTCTTGATCATGGACTTCTGCAACTACCATCAGTGTACCTACATTTGCACAACAGATTTCTAACTCGGTACTAGGAACCTCATTATCAGGGTCTCCACATCGATCATCCATGACATATATAAAGTAAGAAAGCGGTCCAGGACAGTTGTCTGAGGCTTCCATTATTATTTGATCAAAATTTATAAATCCTGTTCCAATATTATTTAGCGACACACTAAGGTCTCCGTTACAAACAATTTCTGGGCTTTGTAAATCTTTTACTGTTATCTCTTGTATACAAGAATCTTCATTTCCACATTCATCTGTAGCTGTCCAAGTAACGGAGTATATACCTGCTGGCCTAATTATAGTATTGGTCCCAAACGAGTTTGTAATAACAACTGAAGAACACGCATCACAAAAAGTTGGTGGTGTTAAATTTATGGTTGCCTCACAATCTCCTGGGTCTACATCTATAATTAAGTCTTGACAAACTATAGTAGGTTGATTAGTATCTGGATTAATAGTTATATCAAGTGATACCTCACTTTCATTTCCACATTCATCAGTGGCGGTCCATGTATATGTCAAAATATTTGCTACACAAAATGAATTATTCGTAACAGTAAAACTTGTAGTGATATCTACTAAACCACAATTATCAGTTGCTGTAAGTGTTTCAAAATTAGGATAAGGATCATCACAAGCTATTGGTGCAATTGCTGTTGGTGCAAAATCAAATACTGGTGGAACATTATCTGGTAACACCTGGGTCACACTTTCTACTGTACTTGTATTTCCGCATTCGTCCGTTGCTAACCAAGTATAGACTATATCATATCCATTACAAATATCTACTACTGGTGGCATACTAGGCATTGTGACAATGACTACTTCAGAGCAGTTATCAGTTGCTGGTATCACTTCTTGTAACTCTGGTTGTCCATCACATGTTATCGGAAAATAAGTTGGTATGCTGAACTGATCAAATTCAGGGTTAGTAGTATCTACGAGAGAAATATTTGCAGTACAAGCAAAATTATTACCACATTCATCTATGAGTAAAAATGTAACTTCTATTGGGTTACTACAATCTGTTGGTAATGCTCCCAATATATAATCATTAGTCACATTATTTGTCGATCCGCAGCTTCCAAATGTTGTAGCCATTAGCTCTGTAGTCTGTTCGTTTAGCCAAGTATCTATTTCTTGATTGGCGGTTGTACTTTCACAATTGATAAACAAGTCATTGGTATCACAAGTGGCAATGATTCCACCTGTTGATCTTATTATTAATGTAACGGTACATTGTATGGTATTACCACATGCATCCGTTATAGACCATATTATATCTAGACCTTCTGTACCATTACAACTTATGGTAGGTAAAGTGCCTGTTACATAATCGTTTTCAATATCTAAATTTATGGTACAAAAGTCAGTAGCATTGGCTTCTATTATTTCTTCGCTTTGTGTTAACCATTCTTCGATGTCTTCTGGAATTGTTGGACTATCACAATTCAGAATTAAGTCTGATAGAAGAGTGCAATCAAACGTTGGCATTGTTTGATCAGTAATCTGAATATTTACATTAAAAGGTGTGCTTTGATTTCCACATTGATCAGTTGCAATCCAAGTATATAAAGTAGGTTTATTAATACAAGGACCATCAGTCTGATCGATTTCAACTGTTAGTGTAATATTATCACAATTATCTACTGGTGTTGGTCTAGGTATTTCAAAAGCATCGCATGTAGTAGAACCATTTAACGATCCCGGGTTTTCTAACCATGTTGGGGCTGTGTTGTCCTCAATAGTATAATTCACGTTACACACTTCTACCAGTTCGCTTTCTAATAAAATACCATCTTGATTTGCATCATCGTAGATACTATATGTTCGTGTTGTTGTACACCCATTTCCAGTTTGGATAATATTATCTTCTGCAATAATTATAATATCGCCCTCTGGAGTTATGTTTATTGAAGATTGTGCATCAAGATTATTAAATGCTGTAATATCTCCTAGAGGACTTGCATCTGTGAATACTGGGTTAATGGATTCTAAACAGGTTGTATTAGTACTGGTAGGACAATTTATGTTTTGTTGATTGGGGTCTACTTCTATTGTAAATGGTGTGCATGTAGCTACATTTAAATCTGAGCAAAAAATTGATTCAGTGTTAAAACTACCATCTATTTCATATTGTATTAATCCTGCAAGTGAAAGATCACCAAATAATATAGTAATTAAAGTATCATCAAATGGAATTGGACTACAGTTTGGATCATCAATTAGAAAACTTAAACCATGAATACAATATGAACCTTCTGATAATAAGTCTCCATTGTCGTCTTCTAATAAAATAAGCTCATTAAAATCTTGAGGGTTATTAATATTATAATTATTGGAAGGTATAAAATTGACTAAAATACCATTGGCATCATATATAATAAAGGCATAACCATACTCACCAGCAATTGGTTGATTTCCCAAATCCTGAAAATCAACAGAAACAAAAACAGTAGATCCTATTGGTGCAACACCACCAACAGCAGTTATAAATGTATGATTGGTATTTTGTGTACCTGCATCAGGGAAACAACATTCCTCTGGAACACTTATTTCTTTTGGGAAAGAA
>JAHDBF010000064.1 GCA_020630525.1 Saprospiraceae bacterium | reverse complement strand
CCATTATCTTCATATGGTCCAAAAACATCACCAGCGGTCATAGATAAGATTCTATTTTTTGTTGGTTCTGGTAATTGGTCTTTCTTAAAGTATACCGCAGGTAAAGCTCCTCCGTTTGTTACAGCAAAGATTGAATCTTGCTCAACTGTATTGTCTTTAGAAAAATCAGATTTTAATACATTCAGGGAATTGTATAATTCTGTTGAATCTGCTTTGCTAGGAATCACGTTATACACTGCATATTCTACATTTCTTGTTTCTTCTTCTGAAGTATACAGGTGTTTGTTTTTGGTAATGTAAGATTGAAAATCAGCATCAGTAAGTTCTACCGTTTCGTTGATTCCATCGAATGGAATTTTTACATATCTGAAGTCAATTTTTTCGTTATCTGCTTTGAATGAAGATTCTGCCATCCAAGCTGGAGTATACATTGCTTTAGAAACTAGGTTTGAAATTTTAGATTCTAATTGAGATTTGATGATTTGGTTTTCTTGTTGTGCCCAGTAAGCTCTGAACTCAGGATTCATTTCATCATTTTCAATAGCCGTTTTTATTTCATTTAACTGAGCGATATCGAGTTGACCAGTTTGAGGATTTCTCCAATTAGAAGTAACGATAGGACTAGGATTAGCTCCAAACTGAAGATCAATTAACTCATCTTTAGGCACAGAAATACCTAAGTTTTTTGCTTCAGTTTCTACCAATGCTTTTTCTACGAAGAAGTTCCATATAGAATTTCTTTTTGCGAAAGCATCTCCACCAGAATTTCTAAAGTAAGAAGATTCTGCCATTTGGTAATCTCGGTATCCTATTTTTTCGCCGTTTACCGTTCCCATAGTTGGATTACCACCTTGAGCACTAATCGCCTGGTTTCCAGACACATCCATTAATATAAACGCTGCGAGCGCTAATCCGAGAAGGATTAATACAAACCAAAAGTTTTTTCTGATTTTTGTAATTAGAGCCATGCTGTATTGTTAATTAACATTTTTTAAAAAGATGGGCAAAGGTACTATGATTTATGGGAATATCAAGGGTTTTAGGGTAATTAAGCTTATCTATTGATAAGATATCTTTATTTGTCTTTTGTATTTCGTATGTTTTAATGATAATTGGGATATTCCTGATGGTTATTTATTGAAATTATTCTAACAAGAAGACAGAAATGAAAATTGGATTTTAGTAACTACTTTTAGCATTTTTGTAAAACTTCTTTAGGACTGTGTGCTAATCAGACATTTTCATTTTCTACTACAACCATAATTTCTCATTTCAGAATTGTTACTAACAAGCATTTACTTTTTGCCCCCGATGTTTCAATCGAGGCTTTGTAGCTTGGCATTAAGCTCTATCTTTCGGCATTGCCGCAATAAGTAACGAAAAAGTCTAGATGAAATAATACCTTAACTCAAAGCCGCTCCTACAACCCAACTATTTCGCTGTGGCGGCGCTTCTTTTTGTTTTCTATTCGGAATAATGCTCGTTTTAAATCGGCAATTTACTTTTTTGGCATAGCGTTTGCATTAAAAGAATTGAGATTGAGTTTTGCCTTATTTATTGGTTCTTTTAAAACTTAGTGGCCGTCTCTGGAGAGAGACGGTTTTTTTATGCCCATATGTGAAGTCGTATATATTAAATTCTTTGAAAATGAATTCAATGGCTAAAATGTTTGAGGCTTATTGAAAATTTTGTGACTTCCTAAAAACAGAGACACAGCTACTTGTAAGTTATGAATATGTGCCTTTTGAGGCAGATATCGATTTGGTTATAATCAGTAGAAATTTACTTAATATTCGCATTGAATCTGCTGAAACAACACATATTCCTTGATTAGTTAAGATGAGACAAATGAAAAGAGGTAAAAATGAAAGCTAAGAAGTCATTACTTTTTACTACCCTCTTCGATTTCGTTAATGCTTTCTTTGACCTCGGATTCTATATTGGCTTTGGCACTGTTAAATTCCCTTATACCTTGACCTAGGCCTCTCATTAATTCAGGAATTTTCTTACCTCCGAATAGTACTAAAACCAACATAGCAACTACGAAAATTTCTTGAGGACCAAAACCAAAAATCAGATTTAACATTTTCAATATTTTTTACAAAGGTAATATCAAATTGCAACTAAGGCAATCTTTATTTTTTTAAACCAATTTCTCTTAATCTTTCATCAAGGTATTCTCCTGCTGTGATAGGTTCGTATTGTAGTGGATTTTCGTCCGTAACGCAAGAATCCAAGCAAGTCAAATCCATTTGAGATTTTGGATGTAAGAAAAAAGGAATCGACAATCTAGGAACATGCCATTGTTCTCTTGGTGGATTTACCACTCTGTGCGTGGTGCTTTTTAGGTAATTATTGGTTAATCGCTGTAACATATCACCTACATTGATTACGATTTCGTTTTCTTCTGGCGTAATATCTAACCATTCTCCTTCTGCATTTAATAATTGCAATCCTCCGGCAGATGCGCCAACCAATAATGTAATCAAGTTGATATCTTCATGTTGCTCTGCTCTGATTGCATTTTTTGGTTCTTCGGTGATCGGTGGATAATGAATTGTTCTCAAAATAGAATTGCCATCTTCGATTTTTTCTGTAAAGTAGTTTTCATCTAAATTTAAGTAAATGGCAATTGCTCTAAGTAAATGACCACCTGAATTTTCAAAAGATTTATAAAGTCGCTTACTTACTTCATTAAAATTTCCAATTTCGTCTACGGCAACATTATCTGGATATTGGTCTTTTAATGGATGATCCGCATCTACATATTGTCCTATCTGAAAAAATTCTTTTAAATCAGCAACATTAGATTGCTTGGCATGCTCTGTCCCAAATGAAGTATATCCTCTCTGGCCTGCTAATCCATCTAGTCTATATTGACGTTTTGTTTTTCCATCTAGAGAGAAAAAATCTTTAGAACTTTGATAAAACTCATCGACTAGATCTTTAGGAACGCCATGATTTACTACACCCACAAAACCAACATTGTGAAATGCTGCACCGATTTCTTGAACAAACTCAGCTTTCTGTTCTTCAGAGCCATTTACAAATTTAGATAAATCAACAACAGGGATTGTACGCGCCATTTTATTAAAATTTTCGCAAATTTAATTATTTTCTTCTAGGCTTATAATTTGCCAATAACAATTCAGAATCTTTAATATCAATTAGTTGAGAAAAACTCAAATCTTTGTTGTTTCTCATATAACTTTCTACTATTTTCCATCCAATAAATGCGCCAGTTTTCCCTGGAGCGGCATTTGGCATTCCTGGAGAATTTGGGCTTGGATTAATGTATTTCATAAAATTCCTAACACTCGAATCAAAGATTAGGTTTTTTTCGTTAAAGAAGTCCCATATTTCTAATTCATTATTCAGACACCAATTGAATTCATCTTTGCTATATTCTATAAAATAATTGGGTTCTGACTTGGGAAATAATCTTCTTAATATATAGAGGATTTTACCTTCGTTAATAATATAGTCTAGGAAATTATTGGGTACTTGCTGTACCAATTTATCTTCAATAAGGACACGCATAGATTTTCTCGCAATGCTTTCTTTGTTGTAATATTTACTCAAATAATCGGAGAAAGAAGGATTTTTAGGGTCTAACATTTTATAATTAAATTCATCACCTAAGAACATATCCAGTCCTATGCCTACTGCATTATTTCCATTAGATTCAAAAATAAAATTCTGAAGACTAAACTCAGTTATCATGGTATAAAATGAAGGTATTTCTTCATCAGGAAAGTAATGTTTATAAAACCTACAAGCATCTGTAAGCTTAGGAAGAAAATCATTGAGACTTGGATAAATTTGCTGTACAGTATCTAAAAGAGATTTTATTTGCTCATTAGATATAAAGGCTTTTAGCTCTGAATCAAAATCAGCATTTTGTCTTTTTATCCGCATGATTTGTTCAAAATAGATACTACTGAGTTCTGGGTGTGATTCTTGAAAATTATTTACATTTTCTAATACTGTTTCCTCTGTTGAATTGGCTAAAATCGCATCCAATCTTGTGATTTTTAAATCTGGAGTTTCGACATCTATTTCTGTTACTAGGAGAGAAGGTGAATCATCATTACAAGCAAAAAGTATTAACAATAATAATACTGCAAATAATGTATATCTGTTCATGCTAAACATTTATTATAGAAGAAAACAAAGTTATCAATATAGCGCTTCGAGCTACAAATTTATTGCCAATATTTATCTATAAACTATTTAGGTGGCACTATTTTGGCGTTTATTGACGCGTAAGTTATATCTATGTAGGTGTCAAAAAAATATGTACATACAGAAATTGATGGTTTTCCAATAAGATTAAGCAATCTACAAAAATTGCTATATCCAGATATTGGTGTTGTCAAGGCAGAGGTTATTGCTTATTATCTTAAAGTAGCACCATATTTATTGAAATATATCGCTGGTAGACCTACAACTTTAATCAGATTTCCAGATGGTATTCATAAATCAAAATTTTATGCAAAAACTATCCCAGATTGGGCACCAGAATGGATAAACACCCATGAGATTCACCATAGTGATGGAGCAATAAATTATTTGGTCATTCAAAATAAGGCTTGCATAGCTTGGACGGCAAATTTGGCAGGATTGGAAATACATCCGATGCAAATGAACGCTAATAATATTGAATATCCAGATTACTTTGTATTAGATTTAGATCCTCCAGAAAACTCCACTTTTGACCATGTAAAAGAAGTAGCAATGCTACTAAAGCCATTTTTAACATCTATGGGATTTAAACCCTTAATCAAAACTTCCGGCAGTAAAGGGCTTCACATTTTTGTTCCAATAAACAGCAGTATTACACATAATGAACTGGCAATTTATACAAAGCAAATTGCTAAAGAATTTGTACAAAAGAATAAAAAGATAGCAACTTTAAATCTAAGAAAAGAGGCTCGAGGAAATAAAATCTTAATTGATATTTATCGTAATCATAAAGCACAAAGTATTGTCGCGCCATACAGTTTGCGTGGGAAACCCAATGCGCCTATCTCCTGCCCTATTGCTTGGTCAAGCTTAGAAAAATTAAAATCTGCACAAGAAATTCATTTAAGAAATATCGACGATCATTTACTTGAGTATGGAGATGTTTGGAAGGATTGGGATACATTAAAAGTTGATATTCCATTAGAAATATTCGAGGTAAAAAAACAAAATAAAAAGTCTATACCTAAGCTCGATACTTCCAAAAATACGATAGATAATTCTGCAATTTTTAAAGTACCTATTGCTCCAATGCTCGCGGAATCAGGAGAGGAAATCCCCAAGGGTAAAAATTATAGATATGAAGTAAAGTGGGATGGAATACGCGCGATTATCAAAGTCAATGGCGATTCAATACACATCCAGTCGAGAAGTGGCTCTGACCTTACTTATCAGTTTCCTGAATTAACAAAAGCTGATAATTTTAATTGTAAAAATGGAATCTTTGATGGCGAGATATTAAGTCTCGATAAAGAAGGAAAACCAGATTTTGCAAAAGTGATTAGTAGACTTCATCTTAAAGAAGCAGGTCGAATCGATCGTGCCTCTAGGACTAATCCTGTTTACTGTTACCTATTTGATTGTATCTATTTAGATGGAACAGATATTCAAAACCAAACTAATTTCTATCGTAAAGAAAAATTGATTCAATCAATAAAAAGTGAGAACAATTATAAAATCAGTGAATCAGTGGAAGACGGAAAATCACTGTATGACGCAGTAAAAAAGATGAACCTAGAGGGCATCATGGCAAAGGACATGACAAAAAAATATGTGTCAGGAAAACGCTCAGAAGCATGGATTAAAATTAAAGTTAGGTCTGATATCGAGTGTTGGATTATAGGATTTACCGATGGGAAAGGAGATCGCTCCAACAGTTTTGGGGCATTGCATTTAGGCATTCATGTAGAAGGTGACTGGAAATATTTGGGTAAAGTTGGTACTGGATTTAATGAAGAGAATATTCCTATAGTATTAAAATTCCTACAAGCTTCTGAACAATGTGAAAAACTGATCGAAGATAATATAAAAGAAGCATACAGAACACATTGGGTAATCCCAACAAAAAAGTGTAAAATCAGATTTGCCAGTTATACCAATACTGGAACATTGCGAGAACCTGTATTCTTAAGTTTGATTTTGGAATGAATATTGGTCTAATATAATTATGAGATCTATATGGAAAGGACACATAAGGTTTAGTTTAGTAACTATTCCAATTCAAATTTTTAATGCCATAGATACTGGCAATACTATTTCTTTTAATCAATTACATAAAGAAGATAACGGAAGAGTAGGCTATAAAAAAGTCTGCAAATCTTGTAATGAAGAATTGTCAAGTAAGGACATCATAAAAGGATATGAATACGATGCAGATCAATATGTGACTTTAGACAATAAAGAGCTTGAAAATCTAAAATTAAAAAGTGATAAGGCCATAGAAATCGAAGCCTTTATCGATGCAAAGGAAGTACATCCTTCTAGATACGAAACGGTCCATTACATAGGGCCCGAAGGCGAAGTGGCAAAAAAATCTTTCCAACTTTTAAATCAAGCTCTTAAAAAAACAAACAAAGCTGCTGTGGGTCGGATCATATTGCGAGACAAAGAAGATGTCGCACTGATCGTTCCTGAAGGCAATGGTATGATCATGTATAAGCTCAGGTTTCCGCATGAGGTAAGGGACATCAAAAAGGTTCCTGACCTAGATCCTATGGAAGTAAACCAAGCAGAATTAGACATGGCAGAAACCTTAATGAAATCATTGACAACTACTTTTGATAAAATAGATTTTGAGGATCGGTATCATGCTGCCATTACTGAACTAATACAGCGCAAGATTGATGGAAAAGAGATTATTAGTATTGCAGAAGAAGAGGCTGCTCAACCTACTATCGATATTATGGATGCATTAAAAGCAAGTATCGAGCAAGCAAAATCACTTAAGAAGGGCGCATAAAAAATGAACTATTATGCTCCAAATTTTATCTTGGAATATCCAACAAGGTGGAGGATCGAGGGTTACTAAAATCCTAGAAGCGATCGGAAATCAAGGGAGTGAAATCGTAATCCTCAGTGAGTTCCGCAACAATAAATCTGGTTTACATTTACGTAATGGGATGCTTAAGTTAGGCTATTGGCATCAGTTTTTTTCTGGAGCAATTGACAATGATAACACTGTGGCAATATTTAGTAAACTCCCATGCGGATCTGCTATTTTTCCAAAATGTGATGTCAATTTTCCACATGCTATCATTAAAGTGAGTTTTGAAGTTTTCGATATTTACGGCGTGTATTTACCTCATAAAAAGAAGCACGAATTGTTTCCATTTTTATTAGACCAAATAACCGATAAAAAACCCATAATTATCGCAGGGGATTTTAATACTGGTAAAAACTACATTGATCAAAAAGGAGATTCTTTTTGGTATTCTGAATATTTGGAAGCGTTTGAAGAAAAAGGATGTGTCGATGCTTTTAGACATGTTTATCAAGATGCGGAAATGTATTCTTGGTATAGTCATCAAGGAAATGGTTATCGGTATGACCATACCTACATTCATAAATCACTAACTCCGATTATCAAAGATTGTAATTATATTTCCAAGTGGAGGGAAGCCAAATTATCCGACCATTCGCCAATGGTGCTTTCTCTTGCTTAGCATAAGCATTAAAAAATTGTACTGCTTACATTTATAATTGATATCATTTAGACACTTATTCTCCATTGACTTATCAAATTGGTTTGCATAAATCAACAATTTGCAACTATATTCGCACCAATTTAAAGCTAAGAAAATGATACAAGGAGTCGACGATAAATTATTGACCACGTTTATAACCAACGCATTACACGAAGACATTCAAGACGGAGATCATACCTCACTTGCGTGCATTCCCATAGATAAAACTTCAAAAGCACATTTACTGGTAAAAGATGTTGGGATTTTGTGTGGAGTACCATTTGCAAAAACCGTATTTCAACACGTAGATCCGAATGCTGTTTTTACAGAACTCATTCCTGATGGAGAATATGTCAAGCATGGAGATATCGCATTTGAAGTAGAGATGAATGCACAAGCATTATTGAAGTCAGAAAGATTGGTCCTGAATACCATGCAACGATTAAGCGGAGTGTCTACCCTATCTCATAGATTCCAAACTGAAATTGAGAATAAACCAGTTACTATTCTTGACACAAGAAAAACTGCTCCACTCATGCGTTTCTTAGAAAAGTATGCAGTAAGGGTTGGCGGATGTAGCAATTATAGAGATGGTCTTTACGATCGAATTATGATAAAAGACAATCACGTAGATGCAAGCGGCGGAATAGCATTAGCCATAGAAAAAGTCAATCAATATCTTAAGGACAATAAGTTAGATTTAAAAATCACCATCGAAGTAAGAAATCTGGTAGAATTACATCAAGTGCTAGAGGCTGGAAATGTAGATCGTATTATGTTGGATAATTTTGAGTTGCCTATATTGGCAGAAGCAGTTGCTACTATAGATGGTAGATATGAAACAGAAGCTTCTGGTGGCGTAAATCTTCATACCGTAAGGAAAATTGCTTCTAGTGGTGTTAATTTTATTTCTGTCGGTGAATTGACACACTCAGCAGGATCGCTCGATCTTAGCTTAAAAGTAAAAAAGTAAATATAAAAATAAGAACTGAACCAAAATTCTGAATATCAAAACTATGATATAAATTGATTTTTGGTTCAGTCCTGTTACTGGGTTGGTATAGTCTTATCCCGGGTAACTAAGTATGGTAAAACTGAGTAATGCCACGGTGAAAGTAAGTACTAACCACAATCTTAAATCCATCATAAGATTTACGCGTTTGTTTTGCGACATAATAATGTTTTGGTTTTTTGTCGGCAAAAGTTTGTCATTGCGTTTTACTAAACCCTAAGCGTTTTATAGCTTATTACTGCATTGTACAATGTTCTATGAATCAATGTATTCCTCTCAATACAGTATAATACTCAATCTTTATCGGGTATTGAATTTAGCAAACTACATAGCTCTAAATCTTATTTACAACAAGTTTCCCTTAAAATAATCTCGTTATAAATTTTCTTCAAAGTACTAACAAGCTTTAGCTAACGTTGAATATGATTTCACTATACATAAGCCAAATTTGATACCATATGATATTTTTATAATGTGTGTATTTAACTTTATTATAACTGATTATAGGGTAAGATCGGAATGAGTTTTTTTACTCAATTGTAAAAGCCTGAAAATCAAAGCGTGAAAGATGTTATTCTAATCACATAAGTCTGATATGCAAAAAATAATTATTTGAAAATTATAGAAATTAGGGTAATTCCTTAGTGATGGATTTTAGCATCGGTACACCACCATAAACAAATCCTGTATACACTTGTACTAATTTTGCGCCTTGTGATAACGTATTTATAGCAGAAACCGCGTCGTTGATTCCACCTACAGCGATTATTTCTACTTTCCCATTAGTCTTTTCCAAAAAAGCTTTTTGAATACTCATTGCTTTCGAATGTAATGGTACTCCAGATAGACCACCATTTCCGATTGATTCAATGGTCATTTTATCCGTTTTTAGATTTGATCTATCGATGGTTGTGTTACTGATTATCATTCCATGAATTCCAGAATTCAATGCGATATCAGCAATATCATCTAGTTGTCCTTCTGTCACATCAGGAGCGATTTTTAGCAAGATAGGTTTTGGGAATTTTTGGTCTATATTTATGGATACTAACTTGGATAATATTTTTAGTAACGGTTCTTTATCTTGTAGTGCGCGCAATCCAGGAGTGTTTGGAGAACTGACATTTACGACAAAATAATCTACATAATCATGTAATTGTTCAAAACAATATACATAGTCATTAATGGCATCTTCATTCGGCGTAGTTTTGTTTTTACCGATGTTTCCTCCTATGATTAAATTTCTTTCGTTTTTAAATTTCTTTAGATTATCTACCATTTGATGGACACCGCCATTGTTAAATCCCATTCGATTAATGATAGCATTATCTTGCTTTAATCTAAACAATCTTGGTTTAGGATTGCCTGCTTGCGCCTTAGGCGTAATAGTACCAACTTCTAAAAAACCAAATCCTAGATATTGTAAAATGTCAAGATATTTTGCATCCTTATCAAAACCTGCTGCGAGCCCCAATTGGTTTTTAAATTTTAATCCAAAGGCGGAGATTTGTTTATCTTCTATTACTGGATAAATCAGATTAATAAGCCCAAATATCTTTAATATTCTAATCTGAATACTCAACAAACGCAAAGCCAAATGATGCGCTGTTTCTGCTGGAAATAAAAATAAAAAAGGTCGAATGAAAAAGCGATACATTATCCTTCGATTTCTGATTTTAATAACTCTAAATCTCTTACCAATAATCTTTTGCGGTTAAAAGTGATCAAGTTATGGGTTTTTAACTCGTTTAATATAGTTGTAACCGTCTGCCTTGAAGTAGCAGTAATATTGGCAATTTCTTGATGGGTTAGGAAATTCCTAACTACCCATTCATAACCCACTCTCTGTCCTTTTTTATTGACTAATTCTAATAAGAATTCGACAACCCTTGTTCTAGAATCTTTAAAGACCATGGATTCTAATCTTTTTTCCATTTCCAAGACTCTCGAACCCATAATTTTCATAAAAAAGAGGCTTAGATTTCCTCTTTCTTTCATCATCATTTTTAGGTTTTCTGTGGGTATATCACAAAATGCAGAATCCTCAATAGCATAAGCAAAATCTTTACGTTTGCTCTCCCCAACCAATGCCAATTCTCCAAAAACTTCTCCTTTTTGTAGAATAGTTTTTGTTAATTCTTTGCCATTTTCAGAGTAAGTGCCGATTTTTACTTGACCTTCAACGATGAGAAAAACCCGATCACTTTTATCTTCGGGCATAAAGATAAAACTGTTTTTTTTCACCTTTGTAACATGCGCATTATCCATATTGTCTTTCATTTTTATCGGACAAAAGACATCGCGCATGTCAATATTCTCTAAATACCAGTAGGCAGCTTCTTTCATATTTACAAAATACTAATATTATGTAAGCTAAATAATAATCCACAATTCAAAAGCGTAATTTTCTAATTCTATGATTTTTAGCGGACTAAAATTATTATTTACTTAATTTAAGGTCAAAAGTGTTAATAAGTTTTGTGACCAATGGATTTTTTTGCTTCAACACCTCTAATTTCTCGATTGGTGTTAGTTCAATTTTCTTTTCTTCTACTTCAAATTCTGGAAAAGCATCAATATTTACTTCAAATTCATACCTCAAATCTGTGCCTACAAATACTTCTCTGAATTTATCTACCAATCCCAATTCAGATTTTATGGTTTCTCTATTAACTTTATTGGGAATGGTAATGTGCAAAACACCATCAGGCAACACTTTTAATCGTGCAATATCCAATGAATTTTTAGTGGATTTAGAGTCGACTTTACTGCTATATTCTTTCCAAACTTCTTCTACTGTTACCTGAGTCCATTCTTTTTTAGTTCTTTCTTTTTCGGCTTCATCTTCTTTTATTTGATTTAGCAAATCGCTAATATTTGCCGAAATCTGCAAGCCCATTTTCTTTTGGGATTTTATTATAGGCTTTTTAACTTCTTCCGACGCTGGATTCAGATTTGCTGATTCGGAACTGGATACTATGGATGCTTTCTCTGATACATTTTTTTGCTCATCAATTGGATTTGCCTGATAATCTGTTGGTTCAGACTTTGCCGTTAAGCTTATAGTTTCACTTGATGGCTGATCTATTGTATTTTGTGCTGATTCTTGAGAAATTAGTTCATCTGACTGACTGACTGACTTTTTTTTTCCAGTGTCAGGGTTGATCCTTCGATTAATCTATTGAGGTATGTAATTTTTGTAAGTGCCATTTCCACATGGAGATGTTGATTAGAAACTCTTGGTAAATTCATATCCAATTGTGTCAACATATCTAATGCAGAAACCAAAAATGATTTGCTCGCTGTTTTGCTTTGACTAGAATATCTCTGTTGTAAATCTTGTCCTTCTGTAATCAATTCGATGGTAGAATCATGACCACACATTAATAAATCCCGAACATGAGATGCCAATCCTTCTACGAAAATATCTGCATTAAATCCGTTTTTTACAATCTCGTCGTACAATAGATACACGCCAGAAATATTTTCAAGCAACATCATATCTATCATCTTAAAGAAGTAGTCATAATCCAAAAGATTTAGACTCTCTGCCACTTGTTTATCGCTGATCTGTCCTTCGTAAGTACTGCTAACTTTATCAAAAATAGAAAGTGCATCTCTCATCGCACCATCTGACTTTTGTGCGATCATAAACAGCGCATTGGCATCAATATTTATTGATTCTTTTTCAGCAATGCTTTGCAACTGCCTCACAATTTCCTTGACAGGAATACGCTTAAAATTAAAAATCTGACACCTTGACAAAATTGTCGGCAGTATTTTATTCTTTTCTGTTGTTGCTAAAATAAATATAGCGTACGAAGGTGGTTCTTCTAGTGTTTTTAAGAATGCATTGAATGCCGCTGTACTTAACATGTGAACCTCATCTATGATAAATATCTTATACTTTCCACCTTGAGGTCTAATTCTTACTTGATCGTTAAGATTCCTTATGTGTTCTACACTATTGTTGGACGCAGCATCTAATTCTACGATATTGAAAGAAGCATTGTCTTCCATTGCTTTACAAGCTTCACAGGTATTACATGCTTTAGTCCCATTTTCAGTAGTATTTTCACAATTGATGACCTTTGCTAAAATTCTTGCTGATGAAGTTTTACCGACACCTCTAGGTCCAGTGAATAAAAATGCATGTGCCAATTGATCTTTTGCAATCGCATTCCTTAGCGTGTTAGACACATGCTCTTGACCTACCAACTCATCAAAGCTATTGGGTCTATATTTTCTTGCTGATACTACAAATGAACTCATAAGTTACGCGAAACTACAAATAGGAAATTAATCAATCTAAGAATCGAATTAAAATCTTTAATATTCCTGATATAATTAGAACCAAGCTTAACTTCGCAACGTCTTTATTACTGGAATACTGATTAAAAAAGTATAAATCAACATTCGATGAAAATAACAATCGCACAACTTAATTATCATATTGGAAATTTTGAGGGAAATCTTAGCAAAATGCTAGACGCTATTAGTCAAGCAAAAGCAGATAATTCAGATTTGATTTGTTTTGGAGAGTTGGCTACTTGTGGTTATCCACCAAGAGATTTCCTTGATTTTGAAGATTTTATTAAAAAGTCTAATGACAGTATTGAAGCACTCAGGCTAGCTTCACAAGATATTGCAATTGTGGTTGGCGCACCTTCGATTAATCCTGTTGTAGAAGGAAAAGATTTATACAATTCTGCTTTCTTTCTGTATGAACAAAAAATTGTACATACGCAACATAAAGCTTTATTGCCAACTTATGATATATTCGATGAATACCGATATTTTGAACCTGCTTCTGAATTTAATGTCGTGACATTTAAAGGGAAAAAAATTGCACTTTCGATCTGTGAAGATATTTGGAATATTGGAAATGAAAATCCTTTGTATACCATTTGTCCATTGGATGAAATGAATGAAGATTTTGATTTTGTATTAAATCTATCCGCTTCTCCATTTAGCGCAACGCAGGCAGAAACCAGATTAGATATTATCAAAGCAAATGTAGAGCGATATAAAAAACCAATGTTTTATGTAAATCATGTGGGTTCGCAGACAGAGATTATTTTTGATGGTGGATCTGTTGCGATGTCACCAAACGGGAAAGTATATAAAGAACTGCCCTACTTTAAAGAATCTATAGAAACTTTTGAGCTAAACGATGTGAATGCATCAACTCAATCAATAACACAACCCAAAGATAAAATTCCTTTAATTCATGATGCTATCATCTTAGGGATAAAGGACTATTTTGGTAAATTGGGATTTAAAAAAGCGATTCTTGGTCTATCAGGTGGCATTGATTCTGCGGTAACTGCTGCACTTGCTACTCGGGCTTTAGGAAAAGAAAACGTGCGTGTAATATTAATGCCATCACAATTTAGTTCTGATCATAGTGTGAATGATGCTCGAACATTAGCAGAAAATATGGGAATAAGCTATGATATAATTGCTATAAAAAATGTGTATGATGCTTTCTTAAAAGAGTTAAGTCCGATATTTAAAGATTTGCCATTTAACGTAACAGAAGAAAACATTCAGGCAAGAATAAGAGGCACGCTGCTTATGGCTGAATCCAACAAGTTTGGTCATATCTTACTCAACACCACTAATAAAAGTGAAATGGCTGTCGGATATGGGACACTGTATGGTGATCTGGCAGGAGGATTATCCGTTATCGCGGATGTCTACAAAACTGATGTTTATAAACTTGCAAGATATATTAATAAGGATGGAGAAATCATTCCAGAAAACAGTATTACTAAACCACCTTCGGCGGAATTGAGGCCAGATCAAAAGGACTCTGATAGTCTTCCAGATTATGATATTTTGGATGAAATACTGTTTCAGTATATAGAGAATTTACAAGGTCCTCAAGAGATCATTGCTAAGGGATTTGATCCCAAATTAGTAGCTAGAATATTAAGATTGGTAAATATTAATGAGTTTAAAAGATATCAAACTGCTCCAGTTTTAAGAGTAAGCACCAAGGCTTTTGGCGTAGGTCGACGAATGCCAATTGTTGCTAAATATTTGGCATAATTGCTATCTTAATATTGCAGAAAAATTGCAAAATGATAAACACTTCGGATGATATTTAACTCAATTCCATTCGTTATTTTTTTTCTTGTTTTTTATATCATCTACTTACTAATTAGAAATCGAACTAGTAAGACATATTTGATATTGATCGCAAGTTATTTTTTTTATGCTTGGTGGGATTGGCGCTTTCTATCTTTGATCATATTTTCGACGATAGTAGATTACTTCTTAGGGAAAAAAATATATGGTAGTGAGTCCATAAAGGAAAAGAAACAATTTCTTTTTTTGAGTTTAATTTCTAATCTAGGTTTACTTTTTATATTTAAATATTTCAATTTTTTTATTGGTTCTTTTACAGAAATTGCTTCATATATAGGATTTTCTACCTCCTATAATACGCTTAATATAATTCTCCCTGTCGGAATATCTTTTTATACGTTCCAGACGATGAGTTATACTATTGACATATATAAAAACAAACTAAGACCAGAAAATAACTTTGCTGTATTTGCCAGTTATGTTGCGTTTTTTCCACAGCTTATGGCTGGACCAATTGTCAGAGCAATTGACCTAATTCCACAATTTAATAGAGACAACAAATTAACTTTTAATCATTTTAAGATTGGTGTCTTTCTTATAGTATTAGGGTATTTTAAAAAATTGGTTGTAGCAGATTCTATTGCACCTTTGGTTGATGAAGCATTTGCGAATCCAGCAAACTATAATGCATTGAATCTAAGCATCATAGTGGTATTTTATTCTTTTCAAATCTATTGTGATTTTTCTGGGTACTCTGATATAGCTATTGGCGTTGCTAAATTATTGGGATTTGAATTTCCTAAAAATTTTAACCTACCTTATTTTTCCAAAAACTTAAGCGAATTTTGGCGAAGATGGCACATTTCGCTTTCTAGTTGGTTGAGGGATTATTTGTATATTTCTTTAGGTGGAAACAGAAATGGAATCATTTTCACTCAGCGTAATTTAATGCTAACTATGTTACTTGGAGGGTTATGGCACGGTGCGAATTGGACTTTTGTTATTTGGGGATTTCTACATGGATCCTATCTGATTGTCCAACGGATTATCCAACCTGTTTCAAGATTTTTATCTTCCATTTTACCAAAATTACTTTTTAGTATTACAAGTATTTTTATAACATTTTTATTGGTAAATATTGCTTGGGTGTTTTTTAGAAGTCAATCTGTTTCGCAAGCTTTAGAAATTTTACATAAGATTTTTAGCTTTAACGATGTGAGTATTGCAGCGTTAAAACCAAAATTCCAAATCCTCAAGATCATTGTAATATTAGTGATATTGGTCAGTGGTGAGTTGATCTATTATTTGTTTGAAAAACGAATTAAACAATGGGTTTCAAAATTTCAGTATCTTCCTTTTGGAATCTGTATTGTTTTATTATGGTTGATTTTATTTTTTGGTACATTTAGCAGCAATAATTTTATTTACTTTCAATTTTAAATTGTCCTATTGAAATTCTTAAAAAACATCACATTACTTATTATTATTTTCTATTTAGGACAATGGATTATTGCTAAAGGATTAGATCGTCTAATCACCCACAGTTCTTTCCGGTTATCAAAAGTTTTTTCGAAGGATAATCCTATTAATGCAGATATTTTGTGTCTTGGAAACTCAAGAGGTGTAAATTCTTTTTTCTCACCACATATAAATAATTCAAATCCTTACCGCGCATATAATCTCTCTTACAATGGAATGCGAATGCCAACGATTGCCATATTTACAGAACAATATCTTAAGCATAATAAAGTGCCCAAAACCGTATTTATAGAGATAAGTAATATTTTCAATCAAGCGCAGAATATTGAGTATAGTAAATATAATTTGTATGCCAACAAATCTGCTTCTCTGAACATAGGTATCAAAAATACAGATGTAAACACATACGCTATTTCTGCCATTTTTCCACTATTTAGATTTAACAGCGAATTGTTTTATAGATCATTATATTACAACGATGATGATCGAGAGCAACAATGGATAAATCGCTATTCCATTTCGAAAGAATTAGAAATCGAGATTGATAAATTACCAAATGAGAATTTCCCATTGAACTTATCAGACTTAAAAAATCTTAAAGAACTACAAGCAGAGTTAATTAATCTTGACATCCAAGTTATCTTATTTATTGCTCCTATTCATCCGCAGTATTTACCAAAAATTGAAAACTTAGAAATATTAAAATCAAAAATTGAATCAATTACTGGAACTAAAGTCATAGATCTATCAAACTTAATTTCAAAAAGTGAATATTTTGCGGATAAAATACACACCAACATAAAAGGAGCAGAAATCATTTCAGATACCCTAATAAACCTCGTAAAGGATTGATTTTATTCTAGTTCTACATAAAAATGAGGCAAAAACAATGTTTTATAAAACCCAATAGAATAGACCTTTCATAGGGATATTACTATCATCTAAAGAGCCGGAAACCCGATTTTGATAAGTTTTCAGCACATTTTAGTCCCTAAAAAGAGTTAAAGTATCGAAAAGTCAATAAATATGGGCTTTGAAGGGTATTTTTTGTATTGAATTAATTGTTTATATGATAAAGACCATATACTTTTGCCTTGAAATTTATTATTTCATATTAAAAATTAATAATGAACAAAGGTGATTTAATCAGTGCAGTTGCAGATTCAGCAGGAATCAGTAAAGCACAAGCAGGTGACGCAGTAGAAGCTGTTTTTTCTAACATTGAGAAAGCGTTGAAGTCAGGAGATAAAGCTGCTTTCATAGGATTCGGTACTTTCTCTACTTCTATTAGAGCTGCAAGAGATGGTAGAAACCCTGCTACAGGAGCAACTATCAAAATTCCGAAAAAAACAATGGTTAAATTTAAAGCAGGTAAAGCGTTAAGCGAATCTGTAAATTAAAATTGACTAAAATAATTATTCAAGAGGCAATTTGACGTTTGTTAAATTGCCTTTTTTAATTTTGTGACATTATGAGTGATAACATTGCAAAGCTAACTTCTATAGCTAGCCAAATTAGAAGAGATATTATTCGTCAAGTAGCTGCTGTAAATTCTGGACACCCTGGCGGTTCATTAGGATGTACTGATTTATTTACTGCATTATACTTCCACATTATGGACCATAATCCATCATTTAATATGGATGGAAAAAATGAAGATGTGTTCTTTTTATCAAATGGACATATTTCTCCAGTATGGTATAGCACTTTGGCGAGAGCGGGATATTTTCCAGTAGATGAGTTAAACACTTTCAGAAAGCTAAACTCAAGATTACAAGGTCATCCTGCAACACATGAAGGATTGCCTGGGATTAGGATCGCTTCAGGATCATTAGGTCAAGGTTTATCCGCAGCTATTGGGTTAGCATTGGCTAAAAAATTAGATGGCGATGGTAAAACAGTGTATTGCCTGATGGGTGATGGCGAATTGCAAGAAGGACAGATCTGGGAAGCGGCGATGTTTGGCGCACATAATAAAGTGGACAATCTAATCGGAATAGTAGATTGGAATGGACAACAAATTGATGGTCCAAATGATGAGGTAATTTCTTTAGGAGATTTAGAAGGCAAATGGACATCTTTTGGATGGGAAACACACCATATGGATGGTCATAATTTTGACAGTATCATCAATACAATAGAAAAGGCAAAAGCAAATAATGGCAATGGCAAACCACAAGTTATACTTATGAAAACTGAAATGGGTCAAGGTGTTGACTTTATGGTAGGTACGCATAAGTGGCACGGAAAAGCACCAAATGCTGAACAAACAGAAATTGCTTTAAATCAACTAGAACAAACTTTAGGAGACTACTAATCGAAAATAATTATGTTAGATAAATATACAGTTACTGGAAAAAAAGCAACTAGAGATGGTTTTGGCGTGGCAATGGATCAACTAGGAGCAGAAAACCCAAATGTGGTGGCACTTTGTGCAGATCTTATAGGTTCATTAAAGCTTAATAATTTTGTAGATACTTATCCAGATAGATTTTTTCAAGCAGGAATCTCTGAGGCAAATATGATCGGAATGGCTGCAGGGCTTTCTATCGGTGGGAAAATTCCATTTGCAACCACTTTTGCCAATTTTGCTACTGGAAGAGTATATGATCAGATTCGTCAGTCAGTAGCCTACTCACATAAAAATGTAAAAATATGCGCTTCTCACGCAGGATTAACCTTAGGTGAGGATGGCGCTACGCATCAGATATTAGAAGACATCGGGATGATGAAAATGCTACCAGGGATGACAGTGATAAATCCTTGTGACTACAATCAAACCATCGCTGCTACAAAAGCAATCGCAGCACATCATGGTCCGTGCTATCTAAGATTTGGAAGACCAGGTTGGCCAGTTTTTATGCCTGAAGATCAAGCATTCGAAATCGGAAAAGGGATATTGATGCAAGAAGGTACTGATGTAACAATAATAGCGACTGGACACATGGTTTATCATGCAATGGAAGCCATTAAAATCTTAAAAGATAAACACAATATCAACGCTGAATTGATAAATATACACACTATAAAACCTTTGGATAATGAGATCATCTTAAAATCCGTGGGTAAAACAAATTGTGTAGTTACTGCAGAAGAACATCAAAGAAATGGCGGCCTAGGTGATAGTGTTGCCAATCTACTAAGCCAAAATATGCCTACTCACCAAGAGTATGTTGCAGTAAATGACTCTTTTGGAGAAAGTGGTACGCCTGCGGAATTATTGGAGAAATATGGGCTTGGTATTGGTGATGTCGTAAATGCTGCTGTAAAAGTTGTTGGTCGGAA
>JAHDBF010000063.1 GCA_020630525.1 Saprospiraceae bacterium | reverse complement strand
TTTTTCTACTAATCTATCGTCTCTAGATCCTCCACCTTTTTGGAATTTCATTAGACCATTAACGTAGTCATCTTTTCTTTGTGGACCTAGTTCTAATCCACGCTTTTTTAGTTCACGAAGCACCAATCTGAAATGTCCCCATTCTTCAGTCACCACAGGTGCCAATTGCTCTACCAATTCTTTTCTTTCTGGATATCCTTGGATTAGCGTAATACAAGACGTAGTTGCTTTCTGTTCGCAATAGGCATGATCTGTCAATATGTGTTCTAGCGACATTTCTGCGAGATTTACCCATCTTGGGTCAGTCGGTAATTTAAGTCCTAACATTTATTTCGATTCTAAGCAAGCCAATTGATTTACAAAAAAGTCGGGATTGAAAATTTCATATTCCTCATATCCTTCGCTCCACACAACACCAATTTTATCGATATACGATTCTTTCAACATTTTTAATTCGTCCTTATCAAAAGAACAGCTTAAAGTATAAACTGTTGAATTTTCCGCTTGTTTTATTTTTGCCCTTTTATATCGACCATTAAATGTATAGAAAGAGCCTCCATTCATCATAAAAAACTTAATCATTGTCCCTTGCTCTATTTTACCATAATCTTTAGAAGCAAGCTTAGAGTTTACTTTGATTCTTGCTTCCATATTGATAAAGCCTGATGATTGGTATAATTGTGCTTTTCCTTCTACTAATGGACGGTTGAGGCTATTTTTGAGGTTGTATGGTGTAAAAATAAATAGGTCTTCAAAACCCAATTCCTTGATATATTGACCAGATTCTTTATGAATTCCATCTTGAATGACCTCACAATCTAAATATTTCTGCCCAAATCCAAGATTCGTCGAAATAATAGTAAAAAAGAAAATAAAAATTCTCATATTATCAACAATACACCTTTTACATAACACCTTATTCTAACCTAATAATTGGTTAAAATATTCTTCAAATATATTAAAACATTAAGTTCGAAGTTTGAATTATATTTACATAATTTTTAATGTATGCGCATTTTATAATAAAATAACAACTTATGAATCTGAGATTGGTCCTTTTCTTTTTAGCTTCTATTGTTTTAATGCAATGCAAGGTTAAAGATGTATCTATGGATACTGCTAAGGAAATGGTAGAAGAATTAATAAAAGAAGATCCTGAAAAAATGGAATTAGTATATCCTGAAACAAAAAGACAAACTGTTATTGATGATTACCATGGGACGCAAATAGCAGATCCTTATCGATGGTTAGAAGATGATAATAGCGATGAGACAAAAGCTTGGGTGACAAGTCAAAACAAACTTACTTTTGATTATTTGGATCAAATTCCTTTTAGATCAAAAGTCGTCGATAGGCTAACAGAAATATGGAACTACCCAAAATATTCTTCCCCTAATAAAGAAGGAGAATTTTACTATTTCTTTAAAAATGATGGGCTTCAAAATCAGTCTTTGCTTTATAAGATCAAAAATCTAGAAGACGAACCTATATTGGTCTTAGACCCAAATAAACTATCTGAAGATGGAACAAGTTCACTAGGGGGAATGAGTTTTAATAGTAGTGGAAACAAATTGGCATATAATGTATCCGAAGGTGGTTCTGACTGGAGAACGGCTGTCGTTTTAGATTTGGAGACAGGAGAATTATTAGATGATAAAATAGAGTGGATTAAGTTTTCAGGAATGTCGTGGAGTGGAGATGGATTCTACTATTCTCGATATCCTGCACCTAATGAAAATGATGAATTAAGTGGTGCAAACCAGTTCCATAAGCTATACTATCACAAATTAGGAACGACTCAAGATCAGGATAAATTAATATACGAAAGCCCAAATCATCCACAAAGAAATGTTTACGCTCAGACATCAGAAGACGAATCATTATTGTTGGTTTCTTTAAGTGAATCTACTAGCGGAAATGCATTAAAAGTAAAAAAAGAAGGGACAGATGAATTTATTACGATAACAGATAAGTTTGACAATGATTTTAATTTTGTAGACAACAATGGAGATCAAGTGTTGGTAATGACCAATTACAATGCACCAAACAATAGATTAATTTCCATAGATTTAAATAATCCTTCAGAAGAAAATTGGAAAGAAGTTATTCCTGAATCGGAAGAATCCATTAAAGGCATTTCAGTGGTAGGTGGAAAATTGTTTGTTTCATATTTAAAGAATGTAAGTTCGTTGATAAAAGTATTTAATCTTGATGGCACATTTATTCAAGATTTAGCATTGCCCGGAATTGGATCTGCAAGTTCTGTCTCTGGAAAGAAAAGTAATACAGAAGCATATTATTCCTTTACTTCTTTTACTGTTCCGACTACGATTTATAGTTTGAATACCGAAACGATGGAATCAACGATTTTCCGAAAATCAGAAGTAAATTTTGATGGATCAGGTTATATTACAAAACAAGAATGGGTAACTTCTAAGGATGGAACTAAAGTGCCTATATTTATAACGCATAAGAAAGGTTTGAAACTCGATGGAACAAATCCTACTTTGTTGTATGGTTACGGTGGATTTAATATTTCATTATCACCTTCTTTTAGTTTATCTAGATTGCCATTACTAGAAAACGGAGGTGTGTATGTGGTTGCTAATATAAGAGGCGGCGGAGAATTTGGTAAAGCATGGCATGAAGCAGGAACACTTGGTCAAAAGCAAAATGTTTTTGATGATTTTATCGCTTCTGCGGAATATTTAATAAACAATAATTATACATCATCAGAAAAATTAGCCATTCAGGGGGGATCCAATGGTGGCTTATTGGTCGGTGCTTGTATGACACAAAGGCCTGACTTATTTAAGGTCGCTTTCCCTGCGGTTGGAGTATTAGATATGTTGCGATATCACCAGTTTACGATTGGTTGGGCATGGGCAGGAGATTACGGTAGAAGTGATGATCCAGAAGCATTTGAATATTTGATAAAATATTCGCCATTGCATAATTTAGAAAATGTAGCTTATCCAGCGACAATGGTTACAACTGCAGATCATGATGACAGGGTAGTGCCAGCACACTCATTTAAATATATTTCTGAGTTGCAGCATAAACATACAGGAGATAATCCTGTGTTGATTAGAATCGAAACAAGTGCAGGTCACGGAGCAGGAAAACCTACGTCTAAACAAATAGAAGAAGCAGCAGACATATTCTCTTTTATGTTTTATGAGATGGGAGAAAATGTAAACTATTAAATACTAACACCATCGGACTATTATTTGAAATAGGAGGTTACGACATCAGAATATTAGATATTCTAGACGTTCTTATCGTTGGGTATCTGATATACCTAGTGTACAATTTATTGAAAGGCACCATGGCTTTCAATATTTTTGTAGGCGCATTATTGTTATATCTAGGTTGGTGGATTGTATCTTTCCTTGAGATGGATTTACTCTCAACTATGCTAGGTAAGTTTGTCGGATATGGAGTCTTGATATTAATAATAATATTCCAGCCAGAGTTAAGAAAATTGCTTTTAATGCTTGGTGACAATACATTAAAACGGAGGTATAAATTTATAGAGCAATTTTTTGGAAGCTCTTCAGAATTCACAAATGAACCCACCATTTTAGCAAAAGAAATTGCATTAGCATGTGTGCAATTGGCAAATTCTAGATCAGGGGCATTATTGGTATTAACCAATGATTTCTTACCCGAATATTCTCAGACTGGACATAAAATAGATGCCAAAGTAACTGCTATGTTGCTAGAGAATATATTTTTTAAAAATGCACCAATGCATGATGGTGCTGTGATAATAAAACAAAACAGAATTTTAGCTGCGGCATGTATTTTGCCAGTTACTGAACGTAGAGACATTCCTAAGGACTTAGGACTAAGACATCGTGCTGCAATTGGCATTTCAGAAAAAACAGAAACGCTAACGATAGTAGTATCCGAAGAAACTGGAAAAATTACAATTGTGAAAAAAGGAGAGCTAGATATGGACATTAGTTCAGCCAAATTACAACAAGAAATAACAAATTATTTTGCCAAAGAATAAAAAGAAAATGTATAAATGAATAATGTACAATCCTATATAGAAGAAAATAAAGAAAAGTTTCTGGAAGAATTAAAAAGCTTTCTGAGAATTCCAAGTGTAAGTGCTGATCCAGCATTTAAAGATGATGTAAGAAAGACTGCAGAGTTTGTGAAAGAAAGATTAACCGCTGCTGGTGCAGATATAGTAGAGATTCATGAGACAAAAGGACATCCAGTTGTTTATGGAGAAAAAATGATAGATCCAGCATTGCCAACGGTATTGGTATATGGTCATTATGACGTGCAGCCACCAGACCCATTAGATCTATGGGATTCTGGTCCGTTTGAACCCGTGATTAAGAAAACAGAAATCCATCCCGATGGTGCAATATTTGCAAGAGGAGCGTGTGATGATAAAGGTCAAGTCTATATGCATATCGCTGCTTTTGAAGCCATGAATGCCAATGGGTTTCTTCCAGTGAATATGAAATTTATGATAGAAGGCGAGGAAGAAATCGGTTCAGAAAATCTAGGAACTTTCTGTAAGGAAAATAAAGAAAAATTGGCTTGTGATGTGGTATTACTTTCTGATACTTCTGTAATCGCTAATGACGTACCTTCTATAACAGTTGGGTTGCGTGGCCTTAGTTATATCGAAGTAGAAGTCACAGGTCCTAACCGTGATTTACATTCTGGCGTATACGGCGGTGCAGTCGGAAATCCAATCAATATTTTGTGTAAAATGATTGCTTCATTGACTGACGAAAATAATCACATCACTATTCCTGGATTTTATGATAATGTTGTTGAAGCGACAGCGGAAGAACGTCATGCAATGAATCAAGCACCGTTTAGCTTAGACCAATATAAGTCTGATCTTAAAGTGGATGATGTACATGGCGAGGAAGGTTTTACCACATTGGAAAGAACATCGATAAGACCAACTTTAGATGTAAATGGAATCTGGGGAGGATATATAGGTGAAGGGGCAAAAACCGTATTGCCTTCTAAAGCATATGCTAAAATAAGTATGCGTTTGGTCCCTAATCAAACTGATGAAGAAATAACAGAAAAATTCCAAAAACATTTTGAATCTATTGCACCAAAATCAGTAAAGGTAAAAGTGACTCCTCATCATGGTGGAATGCCAGCTGTTACGCCAATAGATACTCCAGAATATAAAGCAGCAGAAAAAGCAATGATCCAGACTTATGGCAAGACTCCCATACCACAACGTTCTGGAGGAAGTATCCCAATCATTGCCTTGTTTGAAAAAGAACTCAATGTTAAGTCTGTTATGTTAGGCTTTGGATTGGACTCAGATGATATTCATTCGCCTAATGAACATTATGGATTGTTTAATTTTTACAAAGGAATCGAAACTATTCCATATTATTATCATTACTATTCTGAATTAAAAAGCTAATTCGCAAATTATAAATATCAAATAATGAATAAATTAATCATAACTGCCATTACAATATTGATAGGCATTAATCTAAACGCACAAATGGATTCAATCAGTTACAGCATCGGTGTTATCGTTGCTCAAAATTTAGAAAAACAAGGACTAACAGAAGTTAATAGCGAAGACTTGGCTAATGGTCTTGCTGATGTTTTAAACAAAAACGAACTTAAAATTTCAGCCGCAGATGCTGATAAGTTTTTCTCTGAACATGTTGAAAAATTACAAGCCGAAAAATACAAAGGCCTTAAAGAAGAAGGAGAAAAGTTTTTGGCGGAGAATGGCAAAAGGGCAGAAGTTTCTACGACACCATCAGGCTTACAGTATGAAGTATTGACTGAAGGAGAAGGAGAAAAACCTACCATCCAAAGTTCAGTAAACGTACATTACCACGGTACATTAATCAATGGTGAAGTATTCGATAGTTCTGTAGATCGAGGACAGCCAATATCTTTCCCGTTAGGAAATGTTATTAAAGGCTGGCAAGAAGGATTGCAATTAATGAATGTAGGATCAAAATATCGATTATACATTCCTTACAATCTTGCATATGGAGAAAGAGGTTCTGGAAGAGCAATCGGTCCATATAGTGCATTGATTTTTGATGTGGAATTATTAGGAATAGAATAAATTGCTATGCTGCAGATTGATATCATTTCTGCAGTTCCTGAACTGTTGGAGAGTCCATTAAATCACTCAATAATCCAACGCGCAAAAGATAAGGGACTACTAGAGATAAACATTGTCGACCTCAGGTCGTATGGTATAGGTAAGCATAGTCAGATTGATGATTATCAATACGGTGGTGGTGCAGGGATGGTTCTGATGGTAGAACCATTATATAATTGTATCACAGAATTGAAATCTAAAAATGATTATGACGAAATTATCTACTTAAGTCCCGATGGTAAAACATTTGATCAAAAACAAGCTAATCGTATGTCGTTAATGTCCAAATTTCTTTTGATATGCGGACATTACAAAGGCATAGATCAGCGTATAAGAGATCACTTAGTAACGGCAGAAATATCCGTTGGAGATTTTGTAATCTCTGGCGGAGAACCTGCTGCAATTATTGTCGCTGATGCAGTGGGTAGATTAATTCCTGGAGTACTCAATGATGGTACAAGTGCATTGACCGATTCTTTTCAAGATAACTTACTTGCTCCCGAAGTATACACGAGACCGTCATCGTTTAACGATTGGGAAGTGCCTCCAGTGTTATTGTCAGGTCATGATGCTAATATTGATGCATGGAGGCAGAAAAATGCATTGGAGCGGACAGAGAAGTTACGGCCAGATTTGTTGGGGTAGTTTTGGTTTCTTAATTGCACGGAATTTTTGATTTAATAGAGACCCAGAGATTAGCACTGCATTTCTTTTTTGTAAATGATAGTAAAACTAATTTGCATTTCGTATCTTAGAACAGTTCATTACCAAAAATTAATACAAATGAAATTAAATCCATTCTTTTATTTGATTGCAATATTTTCTTTAAGTTCATCATTCTTGTTTTCTCAAGATTTAACATTTTCTGATTTAGCAGATATTCCTATTCCTAAAAGTGCAATTGCATCGGCAAATGATGGAAGCAATATCTTTGTCGCTAATGGATTTAGTCAAAATGACTTATTTACGAATGAAATTTTTAAATACAATTCCTTTGCTGATTTTTGGTCAATTTTGACAATATCTGATGTTCCTAAACGATATGTCTCATGTGGTTTAATCGGCGAATATTTGTATGTGTTTAATGGTGAATCCATTAATGGCATAATGAATTCAAAAGTCGAAAAGATAAATATTACTGATGGGAGTATATCCTACATGACAGAAAATCCTCAACCTTGCAGATCTGCTGGCTTTGCTACTTGGAATGATAAAATATATTCATTCGGAGGAAATTTGGGATCAAACGAATACTCCAATTTGTTATATGAATTTGATCCAATTTTAGATACTTGGGTGGTGCTTTCTCAAATTCCTTTTACGGGTGAAACTAAAGGAGAAATCATTGATGGGAAATTATATGTTATTGGAGGATTTAATGGAAATGTTTCTGATCGAATTGATATTTATGATATCCAATCTAATTCTTGGGACGATCCAATTATTATGCCTTATGGCATTTCAGCGCATTCCACAACTATTGTAGGCTCGAAAATATACATAATCGGGGACTTTTCGAATTTATCTTCTGTGTGCTATTTTGAAACCAGCGATAGAACTTTTAAGGTATTAGAAAATAATATGATCGGAAGAAGGCATAGTGCAGTTGAGAATATTAATGAAAGTATCTATGTTATTGGAGGAAATACTGAATCTAATATTCAAAGTGCATTATCCAGTGTACAAAAAGTAGATGTAGTTTCTTCCTTTACAGAGAATCATAATTTAGAAGACTTAATTGTTTTTCCAAATCCAACAAGTGATATTATTTATTTTGGCCAAAAATTAATTGAGGCAAGTATCTATAATATTCAAGGACAAAAAGTATCGGAAATTAGAAATGCTGATTCCCATGACATTTCATTTCTTCCCAAAGGAACATATTTTGTCAGTGCTAAAATTAACAATGAAATTATTAATTCTAAATTTGTAAAATAGTTTTGTATGTCTTGTGATTTAATATCTTCAATGATTAAATTAGAATACTTTTATGAAAATCGGTTTCCTACAATACAATGTCAAGCAATATGATCCAAGTGGGAATCTATCATTTATAGAAGCTAAAGTCAATGATTTAAAATTTGATTTATTGGTATTGCCAGAATTATTTACAACTGGATATGCATTTGATTCAAAAGAAGATATCTTTCCATTCGGAGAAAACTTAGCTGAAAGCCCAACAGTGAAATTTCTAATCGAATTAATGCAAAATTGTGATGGATACATTACTGGTTCCATTCCTGAATTGGACAGTGGTAAATTATATAATACTTCAATTTTAGTTGGTAAAGAAGGCTTAGTAGCATCGTATAGAAAGATACATATAACAGATTATGAGAAGCGCGCATATTCAGCAGGAAACTCTTTTGTTGTTCAAAAATGTAATAAAGTACCAGTTGGATTGACTATTTGTTTTGATTGTTGGTTTGCACCACTAAGTTCTAGGTTGAAATTGGATGGAGCTGAAATCATTTGTCATTCTGCTTGCTTTGGCGGAGATATTACTCCTAAAATCATTCCAATAAGAGCATTAGAAAACCAATGTTTTTATATAAGCTGTAATAGGATAGGATCAGAATTGTTTGGTGATTCACCAGAATCTTATTGTGGAAGAAGTCAAATTGTTAATCCGAGTGGAGAAGTTATTTTTAGCGCTGACGATAAAGAGTGTTTAGCGATATTGGATATCGATATCTCAGATACAAAGAAAACAAAATTGGGTAGCTTAATTTCAAAAGATATCGAAATTGAACATAGTAAATATGCTATTGAATTAGGAGATAAACACAACAAATAATGAAATTCCTTATTGGACTAATAGTAATGCTTTCTTTAATGCAATCAAAAATAATCTTCGACTTTAATCTACAATCCGATATAAATAATTGGTATATCATTAATGATGTCGTTATGGGTGGTAAATCAACTAGTTCGTTTAGCATAAACGATAAAGGATTTGCGGTTTTTGAAGGTAATGTTTCATTAGAAAACAATGGTGGCTTCTCCTCTGTTCGATATAATTTTAAAAGAAAATCAATATCTGGTCTTTCTAAAATAGTTCTCAAAGTTAAGGGTGATGGCAAAAATTATCAATTCAGGATAAAGTCTAATTCCGATGATTATTATTCTTACGTAGCTACATTTACCACAAACGGAAATTGGCAAGAAATAGAAATACCTCTTAATAATATGTATCCCTCATTTAGAGGAAGAAAACTGAATATGCCGAATTTTTCTGAGGAGTATATTGAAGAAGTAGCATTCTTAATTGGAAATAAAAAAGAAGAAAAATTTAGGCTTTTGATTGATAAGATATCATTACAATAGAAATCAGATTTTTTGATAAAGAAACAAAAAGAGCCTGCGCAAATGCGCAGGCTCTTTTTTTATATCTATATAAGTGTTTGCCTGATTAAGCAACTACTTCTTTAACAATATCAGCAGCTTCCTTTAGTAAGATAGCCGATCTTACACTCAATCCACTTTCGTCAATGATTGTCTTCGCGATATCTGCATTAGTACCTTGTAGTCTCACAATAATAGGCACTTCTATGTTGCCCATATTTTTGTAAGCATCTACCACACCTTGAGCAACTCTATCACATCTTACGATACCACCGAAAATATTGATTAGGATGGCTTTTACATTTTTATCTCTTAAGATAATTTTGAATGCTTGTTCCACTCTTTCTGCATCTGCCGTTCCTCCAACATCGAGAAAGTTTGCAGGAGAACCGCCTGATAGTTTAATGATGTCCATCGTTGCCATTGCCAAACCAGCACCGTTTACCATACACCCTACGTTACCATCAAGTTTTACATAGTTAAGTCCTAGGTTTTTAGCTTCTACTTCAGTAGGGTCTTCTTCGAGTTCATCTCTTTGTTCTGCTAGATCTTTATGTCTGAAAAGTGCATTTTCGTCAAGAGCTACTTTACAATCTACTGCTAAGATTCTATCATCTCCAGTTTTTAAACATGGATTAATCTCAAACATTGATGCATCGGCACCAATAAAAGCATTGTATAAAGAATTGATAAATTTGACCATGCCTTTAAAAGCCGTTCCACTCAATCCTAGATTGAAAGCGATTTTTCTCGCTTGGAAAGCCTGTAATCCTAGTAATGGATCAATGTGTTCTTTGTGTACTAAATCTGGTGTGTTTTCAGCAACTTCTTCGATGTCCATTCCACCTTCAGTAGAGTAGATGATAACATTTTTTTTCTCTGCACGATCCATCATTACAGAGATATAAAACTCTTTGCAAGCATCAAAATCTGGAGCGTATACGTCCTCCGCGATTAATACTTTTCTTACCAATTTACCTGGTCCATCGATGCCGCCTGGAGTTTGTGGAGTTTTTAACATCATGCCTAATATTGTATTGGCATTTTCTTTGAGTTCATCCATGTTTTTACATAGCTTTACTCCACCACCTTTTCCTCTTCCACCAGCATGGATTTGTGCTTTCATAACACAAAAATCAGTTCCGGTTTCTTCTTGTAAACTTTTATAAGCTTCTACTGCTTCTTCTACAGAATTAGCAACTTTGCCTCTTTGTATTTCTACGCCGTAAGATGCCAATAATTCTTTTCCTTGGTATTCGTGTAAATTCATTTATTTGATGATTACTTTTTGATTAAAAATTCCTTCTTCAGATTCTATCTGTAGTAAGTATATTCCAGAAATTAAATTTGAAGTTTCTATATTGAATAATGTTTCGTCCTTTGCAATATTTTGTGTTCCTAGATTTAATACCTCTTTTCCTTGCAGATCTACAATCTTGATGTTTGCATCAAAACTTTTTTGGCTAACTAATTTTAAACTTCCAATATCACCTTGATTTAGTGGGTTAGGCGAGAAGTAAATTTCAGCAATATTTGACAACTCTTTTACATCAGTTGTTTCATCGCCAGTTGAGAAAATCATGTTTCCAGACTTTACACATCCAGAAGTTTCATTAAATCCTTGAATGATCCAAAAGTAGGTGTTGTTAGGTTCTAGATCTGTAAATAAGTAATTTGTATTTTCGGTTATAATAGATTCATTATATCCATTACCAGAAATTTCGATAAGGTAATAGTCTGCATTCGCTACAGGTTCCCACTCGAATTGTACAGAATTAAAAAACTGTGCTTCTTCGCCTTGCTGAGGAAATATTACATTAGGCACTTCAGTTACTTCAGTTAGATTTGGTATGTAACCACTTCTGATATTGGCTCTTGCTGCAGAATCAAAATCTGCTTTCATAACTTCCTCTTGCCCTTCTGTAAAAAATCCTTTTTCACAATTAGAATAATAGGTCATATGATTTTCTTCTTGTGTTTCTATTAGCTCATTATTGTAGTCATAAATTTCTGCAGTAAGTCTACAACCGTTTACCAGATTATCATTTGGATCAGAATCTCTAAAATTGTAATCCGGTGGAGTGTCACAAATCCGATCAGCAGTAAAATCACAATTACTTCTATCAACCAATTCAATCAAGCTCCCGCCTATGGTTGTAACTGTCAATGGATTCCCATGAATAGCTGTCGAATACGTCCATCCGTTACCATCATGATCTTCCCAACCCAAAAACGGATGTTGTAGACTAAATAGGTGTCCTAATTCATGAGTTAAAGTTCCACTAGAATCTCTAACTTCTTGTTTTCTAACGACTAAGTAGTCTCCACTTGGTTGATAATACCCTAATACTGTTCCTGCGTCAGCACTACTGTTAGCTGGACTTGCATTTTGACAAATAAAAACGTTTACACTGTTGTCATCTTTATTATTTATTAAGCCATTTACACTAGTCCATGCGTTTAGATATAGTGCGTCGTTGCTTATCTCATTAAACAAATTATTGATGTAAGGTACCAACCCATGTTTTTCAAAATCATTGCTTATTTTACATAAATTGGTTAATACTTCAGATACCTTAATTTTTTGTTCACCAGCATTGTCTCCAACTCTGTGAAACTTTATTGGGATATAGCGATCACCACCTCTTAAGCTATTATTCGCTAAGTACTTTTTATTTGCTTCCAATCTTGCGATTGTTTGTTGGTCAGCTATGGTTCCACATTTCTCAGTGTGTACATGTTGAGCTTTAATTCCGATTGCAAGAAAAACGAAACTAAAGCTTAATATTATTTCTTTCATCTTATGATTTTTTTGCCCTACAAATGTAAGTTTATTTTGGGCTTTTGCCGATTAAAAATGGAGTGGATTTGTCGCCGAAGTGGATTGAAAAGCAATTTTTTGTATTCTCATTGATTTTCAAGTCTTTATCAACACATAAATTGGGAATGATTACTTTATTACATGCATCTACAATGATCATTTTAGATTTTATATAGAATGGATCAATGTAGGATTCTTTAATCAGTTTTTTTACCTCTTTTGACCAATTATCTACTTTATGTGTCTTTATTTTGTCTTTATTTGTCGGAATTCTTAGAGTTAAAGGAAAGGTAATTTTTGTTTTGTCAATACATATTTGCTTTGCAATAGAAGCTCCTTTATATAATACAGTTTCCATTGAGAATATTTCATTTTCTATTGTTCGACACAATTCAGATTCATTTTGGAAAACCATTGAAGGTGTATCTGCAATATTTTTACCTAGAAATAATTGATTTTTTGATTTTATGATCGAATAATTTTTGGCAAAAAAAGTCGACCCATTTTTAGCATGATAGAAAGCATTATTAAGCTGATCTTCCGAAAATCCAAGTTCAGAGAGTAAAGAAAATATGGATGCTAAAACTTGCTCCTCCTCAAGAATTATGTCAATTAAATATGAAGACTTTTGCCATTTAAGTTTGGTCATCGCTAGGTTAAAATCAATTTTGGTGAGCCTTTTTTGATCGCGAATAATCTTATTGTTACGATTTATAATGCGTTGATTCAAGTTTGGAAACCTCTCAGTAAGTTTAGGAATAATTTGATTTCGCAAAAAGTTTCGATCGTATATATCTTTCTTATTTGATAAATCTTCTCTGAATTTAACATTGTTTGATTTTGCATATTGGATGATTTCTTCTTTTGTAAATCCCAATAAAGGACGCAATCTATTTTTGCTTTTGGTTTCGATTTTCGTCGGTTCATATCCTTTGAAAACAGAAAGTAAAATCGTTTCTACTTGGTCAGATTGATGATGCGCAGTAAGAATGTATGCATAATTATGGGTAGTACTTATATAATTAAAAAAATCATACCTCACATTTCTAGCCCAAGCTTGCAGATTTATATTTTCGGGTTTAATTGCTTTTTTAATAAATACTGGAATTGAATGACTTTGGCAAGTATCAAAAACAAATTTTTCATCTAAATCGGAAGCTTCTTTTCTCAATTGGTAATTTACATGAGCTACGCCAATATTAAAATCTGTATTAGAGAATAAATCCAACATTACCATCGAATCTATGCCGCCACTGACTGCTAAAAGCAGTTTTTGTTCTGTAGAAACTATATTTTGTTCCCCGCAAAATTGCAATATCCGTTTAAGCATTTAACTTTGTGGTATATTCTGATTTTTATAATATATATCCCATGAATAAAATCAGTTGTTTTATTTTTTTATGTGCTTTATTAGCTTTAATAGCATGTGGCACAGAAACAACAAAGGACAATAACTCCAAAGGTACGTCGATTGAATCAAAATTGACTACTCAAAAAACAGCTAATCCAAAATTGCGTTCGCAAGCATTGGCTGTACTAGATCATAGAATCAAAAATGATCCAGAATCCTACGCAATTATCGAAGCAGGAGTGCTTACCTATCAATTTGTTTATGACGGTAGATCCATGTCAAAACCAGACGAATATGCTGGAGATTGGATAGACTTCAAACCAGATTTTACTTACACTTACGGAAAACGAAAGGATGTCATGGGAAAAGGTAGATACCATTTTTCTATGGAAAAAATGCAATTGGTAATGGTTGATGATAAGCAAGATGAAGATCCGCAAGAATGGAATATAAAGAGTGGTGGTGATATTTTGATATTTATTGGTTCAAGAACCTATGGAAACAATGCTTACCAAATGAAGTTAGAAAGAGCTAACGCTATTCCTCAATAAACTCACTTTGCTATACTGCTACTTCATTATCCTTTGCTTATTTAACCATCGTTGATATCGCTTGGCGTTCTCATTATGACCAATTAAATTCTTAGCAAATGCATGTCTTCCAGAGTTATCAGGCTTTGCACAGAAATATAAGAAATTGTGGTTTTCGTAATTTAATACTGCGTCTATTGAACTTGATGAGGGCATATAAATTGGTCCAGGAGGCAAGCCAGGGTACATGTAAGTATTGTACAGATTGTCCGTTTCAAGATGTTTATTAAGTACTCGTCGAATAGTAAAATCTCCAACTGCAAATACCACCGTCGGGTCTGCTTGTAAAAGTATACCTCTCTTTAGACGATTGATGTATACGCCTGCAACTGTAGGTTTTTCTTCATTCACCAAAGTTTCTTTCTCGACAATCGAAGCCAGGGTATAGGCTTCTTCTCTTGTCATTTCTAATTTTTTAAGTAGCGCTATTCTATCCTTTTTGTTCCAAAATTTTTCTGTTTCCTTTGCCAGTTTTTGGGTAAGCTTTTCTGGACTAGTATTCCAATATACCTCGTAAGTATTGGGAGTAAAAAGAGAAAGCATATTTTCTGGTGTCTTGTTATATTTAATCAATGTAGAATCAGAAAGTATATAATTTAAAAAAGTAATAGAATCAAATTCCATTTGCTCTGCAATATTTCCTGCTAAATCCTCTATTGTTCTTACATTGTTATAAATAAGCTTGATGGGGGTTTGTCTGCCTGAACGTAACTGTTGGATAAAAGCTCGATTGTTTAAGCCTTTTTCTATTTTATAATATCCATTTTTTGCATTATTAAGATCAAATTTCATCAGTCTAGCTACCAATTGTAAACTGCTAAAGTCTTTGATGAAATTGTCAGATTCATTTTGTTTGGCTAACCAATTATTTCCTGCATTATTAGGAATATATAACGCATAAGATTTTGTGATATTTTCACTTGAGATTGCTTGATATAGAAAATAGGAAATACAAGAACCTATTATTAAAAGCAGTATAAAAACAAAACCCAATTTTTTCATAATCCTGTATTGATGCTAATCAATATTGTTCTTCTTCTGAAGGAAAATCTTGGGCTTTTACATCTGAAATATAGTTTTCGATTGCACCTTTGATGTCTTCATAGAGATTCATATACCTTCGCAAAAACCTAGGGTTAAATTCTTTGGTAATGCCTAGCACATCATGGCTTACTAGCACTTGCCCATCAGTATGTTTTCCTGCACCAATACCGATGGTAGGAATATGGATAGATTCGGAAGCTTCTTTACCTAGTTTTGCAGGTATTTTTTCTAATACTACGCCAAAACATCCAATTTCCTCTAATAACTTAATGTCAGAAAGTAATGTTTTTGCCTCTTCCTCCTCCTTAGCTCTTACTGTATATGTTCCGAACTTATAGATTGATTGTGGAGTTAATCCTAGGTGGCCCATCACTGGAACCCCAGCTTTCAGGATCCGTTCTATCGAATCACTGATCTTTTTACCGCCTTCTAGTTTAACAGCATGTGCACCACTTTCTTTCATAATCCTAATTGCACTTTGCAATGCTTTTTTAGAATCACCCTGATACGTCCCAAATGGTAAATCAACAACCACCAATGCTCTTTTGATTCCCCTAACAACGGATTGAGCATGATATATCATTTGATCTAAGGTGATTGGCAATGTTGTTTCATGTCCTGCCATTACATTAGAAGCAGAATCGCCGACCAGAATTACATCTATTCCTGCTTCATCATAAATCTTAGCCATGCTGTAATCGTAGGCGGTAAGCATAGATATTTTCTCATTATTCTCCTTCATTCTTTGTAGAACGTGGGTAGTAACTCTTTTAACTTCTTTTTTTGCTGTTGACATGTTCGTTTTTATGTGGTCACAATATAGCAATTTGCTCCAATTCTGTAATACTTAGTTTTTTTATGTCGCCAAATTAAAGATTTAGTCGAAAAGCGATATACTAAATTTAAACTTCACTAAAAATTCAATTATGTTTGCACAATGAGAAGAATTTTGTTTTTATTGATAGTTATTATTGGATTTTTGTCATGTGACAACGAGATAGATTTAGTAGCAGACTACGCCGACATTCCAGTAGTTTATGGCTTAATAACCATTGGTGATACCGCTCAGTATATTAGATTAGAAAAAGCATTTGTAGACCCAGAAACGTCAGCACTTATCTTGGCGCAAAATCCAGATTCTATATATTACGCTAATGCGTCTGTATCCATAATACGAGAAAGCGATGGATCAGTATATCCATTAAATAGGGTAGATGGCAATCTTGATGGATATCCAAGAGAAGAAGGTGCATTTGCTTCAAGTCCAAATTATTTGTATAAAATAAATTCCAATGATATTCCATTGATTGCAGAAGAAGAATATACTTTAAATGTGCAAACAGGTGTTTCTGAAAATGTTGTTACATCTACCATTGAATTACTAGAAGCACCATCGGTAACTACACCTGGTGCATCAGCGACAGTAATAGATTTCGATTATACACAACCTACAAGGATAAGATGGACAGATAAACCCTCTAATTATATTTTTGATTTGAGTTTTAAAATGACTTGGAAAGAAAGGAATGAAGCAATTGGAGGCGATTTTGTGGACAATTCTTACACCTGGGTTGTTACCAAAAGTATAGATGGTACACCTGCAGGAGAAAGTGGCAATTTATTGGAATATAAAGTTGATGGTCAGGAATTTTATAATGTAATGGCAGTAAACTTAGAGTCAAATCCAAACATCAAAAGGAGAAACCTAACAGTTGATGTAATTTTAACAGCAGGTGGTGAAGAAATTGATAATTACATCAGAGCTGGTCAGTCAAACCTTGGTATTACTTCTAGTCAAGATATTCCAGTTTATACTAATATCTCTAATGGTAGGGGAGTATTTTCTTCCGTAACCAGAGCAACCACTCCTGATTTGGCTCCGTCCGCAGGTACACTTGATTCTTTAATTAATGGCTCAGTAACAAAAAGCCTAAATTTTGAATTTTAATACTAGCAAAATATCCTAAATACCAATATCTAAGTATTTAAGACTGTCGTTTTGACACTTTGGCAGTTCGTTTTGTCATTAAATATTACCGATTAAATCCATATTGACAGTTATTATATCTATAAATGGCATTGGCATTACTATTGACTAATTCTAGGTGTAACTAAAATTTAAAACAATAAAAGTTAATCAATATGGGTAAAATAATAGGAATTGACTTAGGTACAACCAACTCATGTGTCGCTGTAATGGAAGGAAATGAGCCAGTTGTAATTCCTAATGAAGAAGGAAGAAGAACAACACCTTCTATCGTGGCATTCCTTGATAATGGTGAAAGAAAAATTGGTGATCCTGCAAAAAGACAAGCCATCACAAATCCTACTAGAACCATTGCATCTATCAAGCGTTTTATGGGAAATCGTTTCTCAGAAGTTGGCATCGAAAAAGACAGAGTCTCTTATAAAGTAGTCAAAGGTGATAACGATACCGTAAGAATCGAAATCGATGGAAGAATGTACACTGCGCAAGAAATTTCTGCAATGGTATTACAAAAAATGAAGAAAACTGCAGAAGATTTTCTTGGTTCGGAAGTAACAGAAGCAGTAATAACTGTACCTGCATACTTTAACGATTCGCAAAGACAAGCGACTAAAGAAGCTGGGGAAATCGCAGGTCTTAAAGTTCAAAGAATCATCAATGAACCTACTGCTGCAGCATTGGCTTTCGGATTGGATAAAAAGAACAGTGATACTACAATAGCAGTATATGATTTAGGAGGTGGAACTTTCGATATTTCTATCTTAGAATTAGGAGACGGCGTATTCGAAGTAAAGTCTACCAATGGAGATACCCACCTAGGTGGTGATGACTTTGATCAAGTAATTATTGATTGGTTGGCAAATGGATTTAAAGATCAAGAAAATATTGATCTAAGAAAAGATCCTATGGCTTTGCAAAGATTGAAAGAAGCTGCTGAGAAAGCAAAAATAGAATTGTCAAGTTCACAAGAAACGGAAATCAATCTGCCTTATGTAACGGCTGTAGATGGTGTTCCTAAGCACTTGGTAATGAAGTTGACTAGAGCTAAATTTGAGCAATTGTCTGATGATCTTGTGCAGAGAACTTTAGCACCTTGTAGAGAAGCAATCAAAGATGCAGGTATAGATACTAGTGAAATCGACGAAGTAATCTTAGTAGGTGGATCAACAAGGATTCCTAAAATTCAAGAAGCAGTAGAAGGATTTTTTGGTAAGAAGCCCAATAGAGGGGTAAATCCAGATGAGGTAGTGGCTGTAGGGGCATCTATCCAAGGTGGAGTATTGAGTGGTGATGTACAAGATGTACTTTTACTTGATGTTACTCCTTTGTCAATGGGTATAGAAACAATGGGTGGAGTATACGATGTTGTAATCGAAGCAAACTCTACAATCCCAACTAAGAAGTCTAAAGTGTATTCAACAGCGACAGACAATCAACCGAGTGTAGAGATACATATCCTGCAAGGTGAACGTCCAATGGCAAAAGACAATAGACCGATCGGTAGATTTATCTTAAACGATATTCCTCCTGCACAAAGAGGTGTACCTCAGATCGAAGTTACTTTCGATATGGATGCGAATGGAATCTTAAATGTATCTGCAAAAGATAAAGGTACTGGCAAAGAGCAAAGCATTAAGATCGAAGCATCAACTGGTTTATCGCCGGAAGAAATCGAAAAAATGAAAACTGAAGCTGCTGCAAACGCAGATGCTGACAAAGCTGCAAGAGAGAAAGTGGATAAATTGAATCAAGCAGATACCTTGATTTTCCAAACAGAAAAACAAGTAAAAGAATTTGGTGAAAAAATCCCTGCGGATAAAAAAGAAACCATTGAAAATGCTTTAGGAAAATTAAAAGATGCGCACAAAACTCAAGACATCGCAGCTATAGATACTGCAATGGAGGAAATGAATGCAGCATGGCAAGCAGCAAGCCAAGACATTTATAAAGATGGTCAAGGTGCGCCTAACGGAGCAACTGCTGATGCTGGACAAGATCCAAGTGCTGGAGGAAGTCAGGAAGCAACGGAAGATGTAACTGATGTTGAATTCGAAGAAGTAGAAGAAGACAAGTAATCTAAAAATTTTGGATTATATAGATAATAGGAGAGCGGCGATTTTCGTCGCTCTTTTTTGTTACGAAAAATTGGATTAGACTTACTTTAATATGATTATTTGCTTTCTCAAATGATTGTGGAAATGTGGCTAAAGCCAAATTCTTACAAATTAATGTCCAGTTGGTTAAAACCAACTGAAATTATATTATACAATTATGATATTTATTGTCCCAAATAAAATTTATAAAAACTGTGA
>JAHDBF010000062.1:14713-19711 GCA_020630525.1 Saprospiraceae bacterium | reverse complement strand
TATAGTTTATAACCGCGCACTCTCCTTCGAAGAAAGACAAAAGGTAGAATCATACCTTGCCATGAAATATGGATTTACGCTTAACAATAATTTAGGAGGTAATACTGGTGATTATACTTTGTCTAACGCGTCTAATGCTTGGGATGCATCTACAAATACAAACTACCATAACGAACTTATTGGTATCTGTAGAGATGATCAATCAGAATTTTTTCAAAAACAATCTTCACAAGAGAATAATCAACACTCAATTTATATTGACCAACTTCAAACCTTAAACGATAATAATGTTGGCACAATAACCAATGACCAATCAAGCATAATTATAGGTCACAATGGAGGTATAAACTCAGAATTGCCTGGCAGTGCTTCGTCGTCAGAAAAACCCATTCAAATTAAAAGCCGAATTGATCGCGAATGGAAAATTACTAATAATAACTTTGTTGATGACTTTAATATTGATTTAGATATAAATACTAATGGAGCTGATATTGCAACAATGCGACTTTTAGTAGATAATGATGGAGACTTTAGTGATGCCACTATTATAGCTGATGGAGAAGGCATAGACTTATCACAAGGGTCAATTACTGTTTCCGGATTAGGAACTGCAGAGATTCCAATGAATACCACTCGTTTTATTACTTTCGGTATAATAGACTCAATCGGTCTTTGCCCAGAATTTTATGAGATAAATCAGGATGTAGATCAAGATATAGTTTATCATGCTTCTGATAAAATATTAGGTACTGCAGGTATAACCAACAACTCAAATGTAACACTTTCAGCAGAGGCACAACTTTGTTTTGAAAATGGATTTGAAGTGCAATTGGGATCTGACTTAACAGCAGGTATCGCAGTATGTATCGAAGATGGATTAATTGGTGATGGCGATGGAAATATTTATGAATCCATAACCATTGGTGCACAAGAATGGTTAACAACTGATCTTATAACAACAAGTTGCAATGACGGGACACCTTTAGCATTAATACCTGATGACCCAACATGGACTTCGACTACATTGGGAGCTTATTGCTGGTATGACAATGATGAAGCTGCTCAGGTAGCAGCAGGATACGGAGCTTTGTACAATTGGCATGCAGTCAACAATTGTAATATATGTCCAGTAGGCTGGCATGTGCCAACACATGATGATTGGTCAGAATTAATCATATTCCTAGATCCGGATTCTGAAATAAATATTGAACTTGGGGTTATCGGAACACAGAGCCCAATTGTTGGAGGTCAAATGAAAGAAATCGGATTAGTACATTGGAACGCTCCTAATAATGGTGCAACAAATGAAACTGGTTGGACTGCATTTGGAACTGGAAACCGAACAATAACTTCGGCTACATTTTTTGCTTCTTTAGGTGACCATGGTTCATGGTGGTCTGCTACAGAGTTGGATCCTACGGCTGCTTATTATTACAACATTTCAAGCTTCTATACCTTTATCTCAATTTCAGGTGCAGTAAAAAATTCTGGTAGATCTATTCGTTGTGTGAAAGATTAAAAATTTCTCTTATAACAAATTGAAATTTTGACTCTTAGTTGATGCCGTTGATGGGTTCTTGCTTTAATTTAATTAACCATAAGTTTTCTTTTCCACAAGACTTAAATCATTAAAATTACGTTATGTAATAACTTATGAATACAGAATTAAACATCAAAATTGGTTATTGGTTAGCAGGTAGCAGTTGCGTAATTGGAATATTATTTTGTCTATTTAATCACCTACTAATTACATTTACATCAAAAGATATAATTGTACCAGGGTTTCTATTTCTACTTCTTGCTTTTGCAATAAATTCATTATATCTATTCTTTTTAATTGTCAATATGATTTTCGAAAAAGACAGAAGAAATGATATTGCTGCCACCATTTTGGTCATGTTATTTAATATTCCAGTTGCAATATTATGTGCTATGGTAACCTTAAGTAATTAAGAATTAATAATTTCAATTCAATATTAAATTACGAAGCACCATTTCCCAACTAATATTTTTTTGAAGTCTCAACTTCAATGCATGTTCATACATCTACAATTTCCAAATTTTCATCACTAAAGATTTGGCTAACTAAAAATCTATTCGAAAAAATTATTTATTATATTTAGCCAAGCTAAAATCAATAAAACAATGCATCAACCACTATTAAAACTAGCAATTGTTTGTTCCTTTTTTACAATCAATTCACTTAATACTACTGCGCAAAATAATTCTGATTGTATAACTGCTTTAGATGCTTGTTCTAAAGAAAACATTTCCATCAATTATGAAAATTCTAATGGAATGATTGAAGAAAATATTACTACTAATTGTGATATTCTTTTCGACACAGAATTTAGTCCGACATGGTTGAAGTATAGTTTTGTAAAAGCGGGGATGTTCACATTCGATATTATTCCAACCAATGAAAATGATGACATCGATTTTGTGGTATATAAGTCCCCTTCAAACGATTGTGACAACCTAGAAAGTATTAGGTGCATGTTTAGTGGAGAAACAAAAGGTCAAGATAATTTTTGTTTAGGATCTACAGGTTTATCTTTAGAATCCACAGATTTCAATGAAGCTCCAGGATGCCAAGATGGAAGTGACAATTACGTGGCAGCATTAGACGTGGAGATTGGCGATATTATTTATGTATTGATTATTTCATTTAATCAAGAGTTTAATACCCAATATGAAATACAACATGGTGGAACTGCAGAAACAAATTGCACAACACTATCTAATAATACAACTGTAGCCCCTGAGGGAATAAAAGTATATCCGAATCCATTCAAATCAGCCATATATTTCACCAACCTAGAATCAATACAACAAGGTGGGGTCATTGAAATCTTAGACATATCAGGCAGAGCGTTACAAACGTTAAATACGGAAAACCTTAATAAAATAAATCTGGAAAAATTAAATCCAGGTATCTATTTAGTAAAATATATAAATAAACAAGGATTGAGCACGGTACAAAAAATTCTTAAAATTTAAGCTTAACTAACAAGTAGAACACGCAACAATTTAGAGTAACATTGTATCTTCGCCAAGATTTAGTATTCTACAAATTGTATGGCACAAAATTCTTGTTTCACCCATTTTAAATCCCCAATCGAAAATATCGAATTACCTACGGTATTTACTTTCCCATTTTATTATGATCCTCACCCAATAGCGCTGCAGGCTGCCAAAGAATTACAACACAAAATTGAAAAAGAAATACAATGGAATCATGATTTTGGATTAAATGATCAATCGATCCCAAAAGTACACGCTCAAAAATCAGAATTAACTTTAGGCAAAATGTTTGGTGTGCTTGTTGTAAAAAACAAACAAGGTCAACTTGGATATTTATCGGCATTTTCGGGAAAGCTTGAAGAAGAAAATCTAGGAAATATATTTGTACCTTCTATCTACAATAGGTTTGATGACCAAGATTATTTCTGTATCGAATCAGAAAAACTTGATAAGCTTAGTAAGCAAATAGATAAACTTTCCGCTGATCCAAAACTTATTCAGGCAAAAGAAAATTATCAATCTAAGAAAAAAGAATTTGCAGAAATATTACATGCCGAACGAGCTATAGCAAAGAAAAAAAGTAAGGCTAGAAAGCATGTCAGAAATCAAGTAGCATCAGAAATGGATCCTAACGATTATAAAATCCTCCATGATAATCACGTTCAAAAAAGCATTAATGAAAAGTTTTATTACAAAGCTTACGAAGAACACTTAAGCAAAAAGTTAGCTAAACACAAGTCTGTATTTGACAATTTAAATGATGAAATCATTGCACTAAAGGAAGAGAGAAAAGCAAAATCTATTAAAGTACAGCAATGGCTTTTTGATCAATATAATTTCTTAAATAGTAAAGGGAATTCTAAAAATGTAGTGGAATTATTCAAAGGAAGGATACCCGATATTCCACCTTCTGGCGCAGGCGATTGTGCAGCACCAAAATTAATACAATACGCTTATCAAAATGAATATGAGTTAATAGCGCTTGCCGAATTTTGGTGGGGGAAAGCCCCCAATTCGAAAGTCAGAAAACACAAAAACTACTACCCTGCCTGTCGAGGAAAATGCGAACCGATATTAAACTTTATGTTGGAAGGCATTAACGTATCACCTAATCCGTTATTAAACAACCCAGCATTTGGTAAAAAACTAGAAACGATTTATGAAGACGAGCACCTAGTTTTTATAAATAAACCTGCTGAGTTTTTGTCTGTTCCAGGAAAATTCATAACGGACTCTGTACAAGAAAGGATGCTAAAAAAATATCCAAATGCGACAGGTCCTTTGATCGTTCATCGGTTAGACATGTCTACTTCTGGATTATTGGTAGTTGCAAAATCTAAGGATGTTCATAAAGTGGTGCAAGATTATTTTAAAAGAAAAAAAATCAAAAAACGATATGTTGCTTTACTTGATGGAATCATAAAAGAAGATCAAGGCTTTATAGATTTACCTTTAAGATTAGATATAGATAATCGACCATTTCAATTGGTATGTTATGAATATGGAAAATCATGCCGTACCAAGTTCGAAGTTATAGAACGCTATAAAACAACAACCAAAGTTTATTTTTACCCAATAACGGGACGGACACACCAGTTAAGAGTACATGCTGCACATCGTGATGGACTTGCCACTCCGATTGTCGGAGATGATCTTTATGGAATTAAAAAAGACAGATTACATTTACATGCGGAATCTATAGCATTTGAGCATCCGATTACCAAAAAACTTCTCGAAGTACAAGTCGATGCAGAGTTCTAAAACTGAATCCCCTTTTTCCATTTCGACCAAAAGAGAAAATTATCAGAAAGTGTAAAAATTCTCCTCAAAGAAAGAATCAATATATTTTTCAAATAAAAAAAGAGACTGCCTAAAAAAGACAGTCTCTTTTATTCTTATTAATTCACTACAAGCATTACTTCAAATCAAATCGATCTAAGTTCATCACCTTTGTCCATGCTTTGACAAAATCTC
>JAHDBF010000062.1:0-14613 GCA_020630525.1 Saprospiraceae bacterium | reverse complement strand
TTCAAATCAAATCGATCTAAGTTCATCACCTTTGTCCATGCTTTGACAAAATCTCTAATCATTTTCTCATTAGAATCCGAACAAGCATAAACTTCTGCAACTGCCCTCAACACTGAATTAGAACCAAATACCAAATCCGCTCGTGTGCCTGTGTACTTTACATTGCCAGAAGCAGTCGATGTACCATTAAATAGTTCTTGATCGTCATCAACAGATTTCCATGTTACATCCATGTCTAATAAGTTGACAAAAAAGTCATTGCTTAATGTTCCAACCTTATCAGTAAACACGCCATGCTTACTGTTATCTGCATTTGCACCTAAAACTCTGAGACCGCCTACCAATACCGTCATCTCAGGTATTGTCAATGTCAATAATTGCGCTTTATCTACCAATAGACTTTCAGTTGATACAGAAAATTTGTTTTTTAGATAATTTCTAAAACCATCTGCAGCAGGTTCCAACACACCAAAAGATTCTACATCTGTTTGCTCTTGACTTGCATCTACTCTTCCAGAAGTAAAAGGCACAGAAATATCTAGTCCACCATCTTTTGCCGCTTTCTCAACAGCCACATTTCCAGCCAGCACAATAATATCAGCAATAGAAACATTGCCGCCAAAATCAGATTTTATCTGTTCGTATACATCCAACACCTTAGCCAACTGTGTCGGATTATTTGCTTCCCAGAATTTTTGCGGAGCCAATCTGATACGCGCACCGTTAGCACCACCTCTCATATCTGACCCTCTGTATGTTGATGCAGAAGCCCAAGCTGTAGAAACCATTTCAGAAACAGTTAATGGAGACGCTTGAATTAGTGTCTTTAATTTAGCAACATCGTCATCACTCAGTTTAGTATCACCTTGAGGTAGCGGATCTTGCCACAATAAATCTTCTTGTGGAACTTCTGGACCATGGTATCTTGCCTTTGGTCCCATATCTCTATGCGTTAGTTTGAACCATGCTCTAGCAAATGCATCTTCAAAAGCCTCTGGATTCTCATAAAAGTGTTTTGAAATTTTACCATATGCTGGATCAAATCTCAATGACAAATCTGTTGTCAACATTCTAGGCTTTTGCATTTTGGATGCATCATGTGCATGTGGCACATCTTCCGCTGCATCTTTAGCAACCCACTGATTTGCACCGGCTGGACTTTTTGTCAACTCCCATTCGTTTTCAAATAAGTTTTTGAAAAAGAGGTGCGTCCATTGTGTTGGCTTTTGAGTCCAAGTGACTTCTAGCCCACTACCGATGGCATCACCTGCCATTCCAGATCCATGCGCACTTTTCCATCCAAAACCCTGCAAAGCGATATCTGCTGCTTCAGGATTATCTCCTACTAAACTTGCATCACCAGCACCATGTGCTTTCCCAAAAGTATGACCACCTGCGATTAAAGCAACAGTCTCTTCATCGTTCATTGCCATTCTTGCAAAAGTTTCTCGGATGTCTTTTGCCGCAGCGATCGGATCAGGATTTCCTTCTGGACCTTCAGGATTTACATATATTAATCCCATTTGCACTGCGGCCAATGGATTTTCTAAATCTCTTTCTCCCGAATATCTTTTATCTCCAGCTTCCCATTCAGTTTCTGAACCCCAATACACATCTTCTTCTGGTTCCCAAACATCAGTTCTTCCACCAGCAAAACCAAAAGTTTTGAAACCCATAGATTCTAGAGCTACATTTCCAGTAAGAATCATTAAATCAGCCCAAGAAATTTTATTTCCATACTTCTGTTTAATTGGCCATAAAAGCCGTCTTGCTTTATCCAAGTTTACATTATCTGGCCAGCTATTTAAGGGTGCGAATCTTTGCTGTCCAGTACCTCCACCACCTCTGCCATCTCCAGTTCTATATGTTCCAGCACTATGCCACGTCATCCTAATAAAGAATGGTCCGTAATGACCAAAATCTGCAGGCCACCAATCTTGAGAATCAGTCATCAAAGCATGCAAATCCTTCTTAAGGCCTTCGTAGTCTAACGAATTAAATGCCGCTATATAATCAAATCCCTCATCCATAGGATCTGTCAATGAAGAATTTTGTTTTAGAATATTCAGTTTCAATTGATTAGGCCACCAATCTCTATTGGTAGTTCCTCCACCCGAAGTCCTGTGATTTCTCAAACTTCCATTATGAAATGGGCATTTGCTGATATCACCATTTGTATTTTCCATGTTATCAATATTGTTTATTAGAATTTGTCCAAAATTAAGCGTATTTATCTATTTATAATAGTCATGTTCTTAAAATACCATAATTAACTTTTTAAAATGGTAGAGATATCAATGCTTAAAAATTCTCTAATTATACAATGGGTCATAAACCTGGAAAAACTCAAAATTTTCCAATCAAATTCGTTTTCATTGATAACTATATCTAGTTATAACTATTATCCAATATCTTATAATTCAATTGTCTAAATATTAAATCACCATACGCATTTATAGCCTTGCACATTTAGTTGTACATCTTGTAATATAATTTCAGTTTGGTAAAACCAATTCAACATTCATATGTAAGAATTTGGCTTTAGCCACATTAACACAATCATTTGGCTATGGAAAGCGAATAACCAAAAAACATTAAATCACAATTAAAAGAAGTGCTATAATTAGATCAATTATAACAAAATGTGGAAAAGGCGTAAAATGTTTCAAAACATGCAATAATATGTTCCTTTTATGTTAGTATTTTTCCTTAATTTGGCTCAATAACCCAAAAAATAAATGCTATGATATTTCATAAACAGTTAACTTATGTGTTAGCTCTATCTATTATTATTACACTTTCATTTTTTCCCAATTTTCTAACTGCTCAAAAAACCAAACCTCAAAACAATCTTGAATTTTCAACTGTTGAAAATCTTGACAATTCCTACATTCAAAAAGAAAAATCGAGAATCAGTAATACGACAAAGCTACCTATTGCTTTATATGGAATTGCTTTTCAAGGAAATAAAAATCTGAGTGCAACTGATGTAGCAAAATCATATTTATCAGAAAATCATTCCATTTTTGGACTAAAAAATAAAGACTTAACAGATCTAAAACTGCATTTCCTTAGAGAAACTAATGCTGGATCAGTGGTGAGATTCCGACAATATCATCTTGGACTTCCTGTCAATAAAGCTGAACTTACTGTAAATGTTGATCTGAACAATAAAGTCCAATTTGTAATGAACAGTTATATCCCTAGTGTAAAACTAGAAAATGTTATTCCATCAATCAGCGAGGAAGATGCTAAACAAATTGCAACAGACTATATCAATCCAAAAAGATATATGCACGATACCAGAGTAGAATTATTTATTCATAATGAAAATAACAAGTCTACTTTAACTTATAAAATCATAATACTTGCTGGAGAACCACAAGGAGAATGGCATGTTCTTGTAAACGCGCAGAATGGAGAAATTTTTAAAGTATCCAATGAATTACTTTACTATTGTGATCATAATAATCCGAAAAAATCAAAGAATGAATCTTGCACTAGTCATCACAAAAATTGCTCATCAAAAAAGTCTTCACCCAATATGGCCATAGTTGATGGCTCAGGATTAATTTTTAACCCGGATCCGTTATCTTCTAATCAAGCAACATACGGAGGCAACTTTTCTGACAATGATGATGCGACAAATGTGGACTTAGATAATTCAAGATTTTCAGTCGTATTGCGTGAAATAGAAGAAACGAATGGTGTTTACAAACTTAGTGGACCATGGGCTGAAGTAGTAGAGAATGATGCTCCTTCCACAGGACTATTTACACAGAATTCACCAGACTTTAACTTTAATAGAAATGACCAAGCATTTGAAGCCGTCAACTGTTATTATCACATTGATTCTATGATGCGTTATATTAATGTCACATTGGGTTGTGATATATCACCGCTAGAATATACAACAGGTGTCCGCTATGATCCACATGGGGCTAATGGCGCTGATCAATCTTTTTATTCTCCAGCATCTAATGAGTTAACTTTTGGAGAAGGGTGTGTTGATGATGGTGAAGATTCTGATGTAATACATCATGAGCTTGGGCATGGACTTCATGATTGGGTTACTGGAGGAAATTTATCTCAGGTTGATGGTTTAAGTGAAGGCTGTGGAGATTACATTGCGCAATCTTATAATCGTAGTTTGGGATATTGGTCGCCTTCCGATCCTGCGTACAATTGGGTTTTTATTTGGGATGGACATAGTGATGAATGTTGGCCTGGAAGAGTAACCAATTATAATGTAGGTTACCCAGGAGGATTAACAGGAAGTATACACACTAATGGGCAAATATGGGCAAGTTGCTTGATGAATGTTTGGGATGAAATCGGTAGAGAACGTATGGATAAAATATTCTATGAAGGTTTAGGAATGACTAACGGTAACTCATCACAAAATGATGCTGCTAATGCTATTTATCAAGCTGCATTAAATCTAAATTATACTAGTGCAGAAATCACGTCAATACATGATGAATTATCAGCTTGTGGTTATACGCTACCTATGCTTCCATCTGATCCAAATGACGCAGGTATAGAAGTTGTAGTTTCTCCAAGTACTCAACAATGTACAGCTACAATTACTCCTGTAGTAAGATTACGAAATTACGGCTCTAACGATTTAACTTCTGTTGATATTAGCTATAATATCGATGGCGGCATGAATCAAACTTTTGCATGGACAGGAAACATTTCTGCAGGATCTACTTTAGATGTTAGTTTACCATCGACATTAGCTTTTGGAGGGACACATACTTTTGAAGTTTCTACAGTTTCACCAAACGGCGTGACAGATTCTGACCCAACTAATGATAGTAAAAGCAATAGTTTTAATGTTGTATTAAATGGAGAATCAATAGACTTAATTATCGTTACTGATAATTATGGATCTGAAACTACATGGACAATAGTAGACGGAGATGGAAATACAGTTTCATCGGGAGGTCCTTATGGAAACAATACAACATATTCTGAAATTATTTGTCTCTCAGAAGGATGCTATGACTTTACAATTTCAGATAGTTATGGTGATGGAATATGCTGCGAATTTGGTACCGGTTCTTATCAAATTGATAATTTAGTAAGTGGTCAGAATTATGTAACTGGAGGTGAATTTGGCACTTCTGAAACAACAAATTTTTGCATAAATCCAATGTGTTCTACTGACCTTAATCTTACTGGAAATGCTTCTACTTCGCTTCATAATGCATCAAACTCCATTAACTCTGATGGAACTATTTCGATTGGCAAATATGTGATTTATCAAGCGGGGAATTTTATAGAATTAAATGTTGACTTTGAGGTAGAATCAGATGCAGACTTTCTAGGAGAAATTGCTCCATGCCCAACAGTTTTTGCACCAGAAAACGAAGAAAACAAATAGATATATTTTAAAACTAATTTGAAGAATAGAAAAAATGAGTGTCGCAAAATGACACTCATTTTTTTTGCAATAGAGAGTCTTTCAAGTTTACAAATGTTTAGCAAATATTTTAATTTATCAAACATTCCTTGTGGCTTGTTGTCTTCACTTATGACAATAATTTCAGAGATTAATAGTTTTGTAAAACCCATTCGTCTAAATTCCTAATGGAATAAATAGAAACATTATAAGAATTATTACCTTACGTCAAATTTAATCCGCAGGATATGAACGCCTCCAGTTTTTCTGTCATCTGTATTTTACTTTTTTCATCTATTATATTGTATGCTCAAGAAGAAGTTGATTTCAAAAAAGATTTCAGGTATAATATTTCTAAAAGCCAAACAGCTCCAAAAATAGATGGGATTTTAGATGATCCTATTTGGAATTCTACAGAAATTGCTGGCAACTTTTGGCAAAAATCTCCTTACTTTGAAGAAGGTGCCAATCCAAAAACCGAAGTCAGATTAACTTACGATGAAAACTATCTTTATGTAGGAGCTAAGTGTTACCAAACAGAAGATGTTATTATTGAGTCATTAAAGAGAGATAACTTCTGGAGAAATGATGGCATTGCGATTATATTAGATCCTTTGGATAGTAGAGCAAATTCTGTTTTATTTGGGACATCAGCAGTAGGTGTACAGTGGGACGCTGTGCGGACAGAGACTAGTGACATAAATAGTGACTGGAGTAACAAATGGTTTGTTGAAACCCAAATAACGGATGAGTATTGGTCTGCTGAATTTGCAATCCCATTTAGAATTTTACGATACAATCAGACGCTAAAAGAGTGGGGATTAAACTTTGTCAGGAATGTCACTTATGCCAATCAGTACCATAATTGGACAGCTGTTCCTGAAGGATTTTGGCCACCAAATCCTGCATTCTCAGGAGCATTGGTTTGGGATAATCCACCTACCAAAAAGAAAGGCAATTTTAACTTAATACCATTTATAACCAGTAGTGTTAATAAGTCGGTAGGCGAAGATACTGAGTACAAAATCAATGGAGGTTTAGACGCAAAACTCGCAATTACTTCCACACTTAATATGGACTTTACCGTCAATCCAGATTTCTCTCAGATCGAAGCTGATGAGTTGGTTACAAACCTCACCAGATTTGATATTTCACTACCAGAAAAAAGAACTTTCTTTTTGGAAAATGCAGACCTGTTTGCCGACTTTGGCACCGGAGGAATGCGTCCCTTCTTTTCAAGAAGAATCGGTTTAGATGAAAATTTTCAATCCGTTCCAATTTTATATGGATTGCGTCTGACTGGTAATGTCACCCAAGATATTAGACTTGGAGTGATGAATATACAAAGTAGATCAACGGATACGGCATTAGGTCAGAACCAATCTGCAGTATCCATTAAAAAACAATTTGGTCGATCATTTATACAAGGCATGTTTTTAAATCGTCAAGCATTTGATGGAACAGAAACAGTAGAAGGTGATTACGGTAGAAACGCAAGTGTAGAAGGTTTATATGCATCAGAAAATGGAAAGCTTGGAATTTGGGGTGCAACGCATGCTTCATTTAAAGAAGGTTATAGTAAAAATAATTTTGTTTTTAATACTGGATTTCAATACACTAATTCGACATGGGAAATAATAACGGATAATATCTTCTTTCAAGAAAATTATTTTGCAGATATGGGATTTACTGCTCGAGTAAACAATTATGATGCAGCTAGAGACACTATCATTAGAGTAGGTTACAATTCTAATTATTCATCCATTGATTATAAGATTCGTCCACAAAAAAAGAAAATTACATTACATCGTTTTGGCATTGAGAATCTTACCTTATTAAATCAAGATTTGAGTTTTAATGAACAATGGAATCGGCTTAGATATTTTATTTCTTTTATCAACACTTCGGAATTTAGAATCAGATATGATTTTAATGAATTAGAATTGCTTTTTCCATTTAGCTTTACTGGAGATGTTCCATTGCCTGCCCAGAGATATCGCACATCGAGTTTACAACTACAATTTGATTCTGATCGGAGGAAAAAAATATCTTATACCTTGAGTGCAAAATCTGGTGGCTTCTATAACGGTAGGTTGAGTACGATGGAAGCCAATATAAACTACCGGATACAACCTTGGGGTAATTTTTCTTTAGGATACCAAATCAATGATTTGAATTTTCCAGACCCATACGGGAGTGCAACGATCCGCGCCTTGGTATCAAAAGTAGAAATTGGCTTTAACAAAAATCTATTATGGACTACCCTATTTCAGTTTGTAGATCAATCTGACTTTATGGGAATAAATAGTAGATTACAATGGAGATTTTCGCCTATGTCCGATCTATTTTTGGTATTTGTCGACAATTATGATATAATCCCAAATCCAAATACAATTAGTTCTAACAATAGGGCATTAATATTAAAGTTAAATTATTGGTACTAAGACAGCGGTTAAATTTTGAGCTCAGTTTTTAAGTTTACGTCTTAGCTTTCTGAATTTCTTTTTATCAATTTTATATTGTTCCAAAATTCCTCTGTCTTCATAAAATTTTTTCTTTCTGAAATGTAAGTCAAACTTGTTTTCTCCATTTTCATCAGTATACATTTCTACATAGACCTTACGTCTTGGGATAGCGTAACCTCTTTTCTCTGGAATGAGTGATAAGTTAGGTCTCCAGATATTATTAACAGGAATGGAAAACCACAGATTACCGTTATTATTAAATCCTAAAGTTCCTTCGACAAACATATGGAAAGCATTACTCTGAATTTCTACAACAGGAACATTTATTGTGCTCCCGCGGATAGTCACTTGGCTTGCGATCGGAGCAAAACGCAGATACTCAAACCGTTCTTCTCGTCTATATTTTTTTGCAATAGAATCCAATATTGAAAAACCTTTTAACTCAACATCATATAATTCAAAATCAAGAATCCCTCTTGAAGATTCTTCTACCAAGCCTGTTCCATTTTCATTAAGTGTGCCAGCAAAACTAAAGCCCAAATTTACTTTACCACTTAGCGTATCTATACCTTGTAATGATGGCACATTTAGATAGTCTATACTTTCCAAAAGACTAGCAACATCAAAATCTCTAGTTTTAAAATTTGCGGTAAATGGAGTTTCATCATTTGAACTGATATCGAATTTACCTTCGAAAGACAAAATTCCATCTTTAAATTTGCAGCCCGTTGGATCTAATACCAAATATGTAGAATCAATGATACTCAAACCTGTAGCAACCTCCTGGAGCATCAATTTTTCTGAATACACAAAAGTATCTAAGCTAAATTTCATAGATGGATCAAAGGTAGTAAGTAGTCCCTTTATTGATTTCTTAAGTGCAGATACAGATTTAGCAGATGAAGATTCTCTAACTTCGTTAATTGCATTCAAGGCATTACTTTCAGTAAATGATTTTAAAAACTTAGACCATTCAAGTCTCGGCGCATACAACGATACGTTAGTACTAAAGTTTTTACCTGTATTGCCTAGTAATATTTCACTTAGATTATTAGCGATCCCAGATACTTCAAATCTAGGTCCTTCCATATTAAAGTCTGAAATAATATCAAATGAAGCAATATCTTCATTCAGTGTAAGACTGATATCCGTCAATGGAAAAACTATATTTGGGTCTTTATATAATACCTCACCATCTATTAATGAGAAACTTACATTAGCCTCATTAAGTAATTGATCGAATGTAACGATATCTCCATTATAATTGAACTCTACAAAAAATCTTCCTTTATCAAAGATGAAGTTTTCATTTTTAAAAAAGTCATTAAAAACCGAAGGCTCCCCTTCTAAAGAAATATTTGTATTTACATAAGATTGCAAATACACAGTAGTATCGGGCTTTGATTCATCAGGTGAATATCTTACAGAACCCGCAAGTTTCTCTCCATCGCCTAATGAAAAAGTCAAAATGCCTGACGATGTATTTGGGATTAAACCTACTGTATCTTTTATGATTCCTTGATGTGAAATATCAACAGCTATATCTTCTGGATAATTACCAAAATCCTTTAATAATTCTACCCCAAAATAATCTAATGAAGGCAATAAGGAGTTCAAATCTAAATTAGCAAAACTGCCTTTAAAGTTAAAAGGAGAATCATAATCACTACCTATATCTACACTTCCTTCTAACTTTACCATTCCACCCTTATAGTCGAATGATGTGTTCTGTAGATCAAATATATTATTCTGATTAAATATTGTCGTTGTTCTAAAGTCGGCAACTCCTATCTGATCAAAGTAATCCAACGAATCAATATAAATATCTATAGTAGGTTTAAATAAATTATACATTTCAGCTACAGTTCTCTTTGCAACGTATACCCTATCGTTATTTATTTTTGTATTTAATAAAATTTTATCATCAAAAAAGGATAATACATCTTTCCAATTTATATATTCTGAAACAAATTGAACCCTTGAGGAAACATTTTTTGATTCTGCATTTAAAATCAAATCATCTACATTATTAATAGAACCGATTAAGGCAAAGGTAGTTGCACTTTTTTTGATTGTATTGTTAATTTCAAAATTGGCACCATTTTCATTCTTTTCAAGAAAGATTCTATCAAGAGAAATTCCTAAATTAGAAGGCGTATAATTGATGAGCAGATTTTTTAAAACTAAGTTACCTTTGCCATTTCTAATTTGATCTTTTAAATCAATCAATGGACCATTAATGATAGCCATCATATCAAAACTACCCTTTTCAAAAAGAAACTTGGAATTACCCAAAGTGCTGTTAAAATATTTTGCATCACCTCTAATATTTAGATTTGTTTTAATATTAGTTTTACCCAATGCTTCTGAATAAATTATAATATCATTAGAAGATAAGTCATTATTTTCAAAATTTGAATTAAAATTTTTAAGCAATAATCGAAATCTATTTTTTTCTTCCGCATTGGCACGATGGTCATCAAACAATCTATTTATGAATTTTGCATCCATAGATATGTTTTCAAACGTATAGTTTTTGGCATAGACAATATTTTCTTTTAATGCAAAGTCAATTTCAACAAATCCAGTTTTAATTTTACTATTCCGAGGAATAATTTTTCCTTTTATATCAAATGGTTTAGAGATGTTATAGATCGCTAACTGAGACTGTATACGTTTTGGCAATAAGGTAAGAATTGAAGAAAAATTTGCTTTATTGTTTTCAATAAATATTTCTGAAACAGTTTTTGATTCTAAGTCAATTGTTGAACTTATTTTATACCTTTCATTATTGATTAAAACATTAGTCTCTGGAAGAGTTAATATTTTTTCTTTAATTATAAAATTGAATTCGCTTTCCAAAGTACTATTTTCAAGATATACTCCAGAAGTATGGCTGAATTCAATTTTGGAAATTTTTGAATCTACATTTAACAATAACTTTTTATTCTCACTGGATAAATCAACCAATGTTTTCAACTCATTAATAGATAATTCAATCGTTGCTCCTTTACAATTATCATAAAAATTAAATTTTGAATCGTTAACTTGGATGGGTATTTCTGATGCAATAATGTTTAATCCATTTGATTCTTTATTGGAAAATAGATTTTGCAAAAATGATTCTGTGTCGATTTCAATCCAAAAATCTCCTTGATTAACCACAATCCCGTCTATACTAATTGACTTTTCAAAAATACTTAAAATAGAAAATGAAAGATTTACCTTTTTGGCAGAAAAATCTAACAGATTTGGACCATTCTGTCCAGAATATCTTACATTAGAAAGTACAATATTTACATTTGGAAACTCCCAAACTGATGAGACGCTTGCTTCATTAAATTTGAATTGGTCATTTGTCAAGCCCAAATCTTTTAACACCTTGACTTTGTTAGATTCTAGATGAGCTTTAAATTTGAATACAACTATACTAGAAATCAATATAAATACTGCCAAAAATAAAGCAACTATTTTTAGCCATTTAAACCAATTCTTTGATTTATAATTTTTAGAATTTGTCATTAATATTCCACAATATACTAAAGCGTTAAAATTAGTGCTTATTATTAAGACATTTTAGGATAGCCGACAGAAAAGAAAACTAAGATAAACTTAACGAAAAAGTGGAGGAGAACAGAAAAAATGCAAAAAGTAGTAAAAAATGGAAGTGTTCTACAAAGTAATGCATAAAAATTTCCGAGGTTATGCAGAGTTTCTACATTTATTCTTGTTACTCAATAATGAGTCTATATGTTTCAGTTAGGAAAGTTGACAATTGTCACTAATGGAAATCAAATTTAAGAAAGACAAACAAATATCAAAAATCTTTTTCTATTTTTCCATTTATAAACAACCACCATTAAAACATTGATACTATATCATAAGTTCCGTTATTTTAATTTTTTTTCAGAAATTATTGTTAGCCAATACTGAAACAATTTATACCACAATTTTATTAAATAAATACCTATTTCAGAGAATCCATTTTTTCTAAAATCGCTACCTTCTAAATGAATATTCAAAACTACCTTATCGCATTATTAATCTTCATCATTGCAGGATGCAGCGGAGAAAATAACTTAAGACAACACCATAAAAAAGCAACAACAAAGTCAATAAACATTGATTCAAATATAGACCAGACTGTTGTTTCCAAAAAACAACTAAAAGATATAAAAAAAGAAAAAACACCTGAATTTCAACTCATTATGGCACAAAAAATTATTGATTCAGTAACTCCTGAAATGGTGAGTAGTGTCGATGCTAAGCAAAAGTTTAGAAATTTTTGTGCTTCCTGCCATGGAATAATTGGCAACTTAAAAATAAATGGTGCCAGCGACTTAACTAAATCAACATTAACACAAAAAGAACAGGTGGCTCAAGTCTATCATGGTAAAGGTCTTATGACTCCTTTTAAAAATATTCTAAGCGAATCAGAAATCGTAGCGGTCACCAGTTATATAAGTACTTTAAGGAAATAAAATTGACATATTCTTATTAACAAACAAACTATCTTAACCCTCAATTGATTTCATTTGGATTAGTTCCATCCACATATTAGCTTCTTTAATAATATTTCCATACATTCGTGGCAGTTTTCTGCACGATTCCCATCCAGTATTGTTTTTCATATTATAAAAAGTGATCATGATTTTTGAAGATTTAGATTTAATTGACCCTATACAAGAAGCATTAAAAGATAAAGGATACTCAAACCCAACGCCGATTCAAGAAAAAGCAATTCCTATTATCTTAGAAAGAAATGATGTTTTAGGATGTGCTCAGACTGGAACTGGTAAAACAGCAGCATTTGCCATTCCCATAATTCAACTGATTCAAAAAATAGAAGGCAATAGCCACAAAAAGCCAATTTTAAGATCTTTAATAATTACTCCAACGAGAGAATTGGCGATACAAATTGGTGAAAATATAGAGGATTACGCTAAGTACACTGACATTAAACACACCGTAATATTTGGTGGAGTAAAACAAGGTAGACAAGTTGAAAAATTAAAAAGAGGAGTACACATTTTAGTGGCTACTCCAGGTAGATTATTAGACTTAATTGGGCAAGGATTACTTTCGATTAATAATATTAAACTGTTTGTTTTAGACGAGGCGGATAGAATGCTTGATATGGGTTTTATTAATGATATTAAGAAAATACTTAAGCTTTTACCAGAGGAAAGACAATCATTGTTTTTTTCCGCAACTATGCCAAGTAATATAGTTTCTTTATCAAAAACCATATTAAATAACCCAAAACGTGTTGAAGTCGCTCGAGTTTCTTCTTCTGCTGAAACTGTTCAGCAATACGTATACTATACTAATAGAACAAGTAAGAAAGATTTATTACTGCATATAATCAAAAGTAAAAATATGCAGCAAGTACTTCTTTTTGCTAGAACAAAAAGAGGTGCAGATAAGATATCAAGAAGTCTCCAAAAATCAAAAATTAAAGCTGCAGCGATTCATGGCGATAAGGGTCAAAATCAAAGACAAAAAGCATTAAGGGATTTTAAAGAAGGCAACTTACAGGTTTTAGTAGCTACAGATATTGCAGCACGTGGTATTGACATTGATAAGCTAAGATTTGTCATCAATTACAACATCCCAAACTTACCAGAAACTTATGTTCATAGGATTGGAAGATCTGGTAGAGCAGGCGAAGAAGGAGTCGCTATTTCTATAAGCGAACCAGAAGAAAATATTTTTATTAAAGATGTCGAAAAGCTGATTAAACAAAAAATTGAAGTTGTTAATAATCATCCATTTCCTCAAACAGAAAAGCCAATGACCGCAGCAGAAAAAAAGGAATGGAATAAAGAAAAAGCAAGAAGGAAACAAGAATTTTTTGCCAATCGTAAAAAGAATCAAAACAGTAACGGCAATACTAGTAGAGGCCGTAGAAGATAACATGTATTAAATGTTTACTTTCAAAATTGAATTGATATTTCTTTTTAAATAATACAATTGACTTTAGAAGTAATTTACCAAAGCGAAAATCTTGTGGCCATTAATAAGCCACACGGACTTTTAGTACATAGAACAAAAATTGCAGCGGATGCTACAGAATTCGCAATCCAAATTTTACGTGATCAGCTAGGACAAAAGGTATACCCAGTGCATAGACTTGACCGAAAAACATCTGGTGTTCTACTTTTTGCAAAAAATGAAGAGTACAATTCAATTTGCCAAAAGTTATTTCAAGAAAGAAAAATTCAAAAAAGTTATATTGCGATTGTAAGGGGATTTACTCCAGATCAAAAAACAATCGACTATCCACTAACAGAAAACAATAAAACACAAGAAGCAACAACGCACTTCAAAACAATAGAGAGATTTGAATTACAAATTCCCTTTGGAAAATTTAGCACTTCAAGATATTCATTGATTCGAGTTACGCCATTAACAGGAAGATTTCATCAGATCAGAAAACATATGGCACACATTTTTCATCCTATAATTGGAGATAGACCTCATGGTTGTAATAAGCAAAATAAATTGTGGAAAGACAAATTTCAAATGGATACTATGCTTCTTCATGCAGAGAATATATCATTTCAAATTCTAGATAAAGTATACCATATTCAGGCAAATCCTTCTCAAGTATTTATACGCGTATTGGAGATTTTGAAAAAATTATAGATTATTTTTATTGACCCATAATTTGATAAACAGATTTATACAATAAAAAGGGCGAACCAAAATTAATTGGCTCGCCTTGCTGTTTAAATTAAA
>JAHDBF010000061.1 GCA_020630525.1 Saprospiraceae bacterium | reverse complement strand
GCGTATTCTGCAATTAGTTTATTCTCTATATGATTAGGTGAATTCGGAAATTTACCTAAATAAAAAGAGGCTTTCCAATCTGGAAAGCCTCTTAATTTTAGTTTACTCCTTAGTGTTGAGAATTATCTCATTTGCGCTCTAAAACTAGAACCTATATTTAATGTCTCAATTGTTTCTACAAAATCATTGATGTAATAATCTACTTTTTTAAGATCAACATTCTTTTTGTCAGACAATAATTTTGCTGCGTCAAAGTTTTGCGATCTAACCAAAGGTATATTATTTATTGCTTCTACAATTTTATCATTTTCTTTATACAATAGTGACTGTTGCGCTTGACCTAGCTTTAAGTGATTTTCATAATCAATTACATATAAGGCCATAAAGTTTTCCATTTGATTTTTATCTAACGACAAAGTCGTTAATATAATAGAACCATCTAAAATATTAAGGTCATAATTATCTGTATCAATTCTTGCAACTTCAATATTTATATCAGTCAAATCTTCATCAAAAATACAAGTGTAACAATTGTATAATCTTTCTACTGTAATTTCATAGATCTCTTCACAACCTTCTGCATTAATGATACTTTGCGTATAAGACCCTACTTCAGAAAAATCTTCTCCATTTATCGTTGCTACTTCGCCTTCACATAAATTGTAATCGACATTAAATGTATCTGGTGTATCTGGACAATTAGTACAGTTTTCTTCACATTCTGAAGTTTCAGATCCAGCTACTGCAGTGAAACATCCATTGTTATAAGCACTAAAGTCATAAACCAAACTACCGTTAACAAAATTTTCATCTGGACAAACATTTGCTTGACCACCTGTTCCAGTCACAGTCTCACAAACCGTTCCATCACCAGCAACCAACATTGCAGAACCTCCATTGCCATCGCAATCAGGTGCAACAATAACTTCTGTAAAAGTCGGTGCTACATTAAATGTAAAATCAAATTCGCCATCATAACTTGTACCATCTATAGCACAAACAACATTCAAAGAAACCGACGATTCCGCAGAAGAACATCCAGCAACAGAAGCAACTATATTTAGACATATTTGTGTATCTCCAGCTGTTGCAACTCCACCTCCATTAACAGTTACTGCATCCGCAGGACCATCAAAAGTAATACAGATTGCTAATGTATCACCTGCACAAACTTCTGTTGCACTTATAGTTTGATCTACAACATTTGGACATTCTGTATCTCCACAAGGAACAAAACAATTCACACTCTCAGTAACTGCTGTTCCAGTATAACAAGCATTGTTAAATGAACTAAAATCATAAGTTAGTGTTCCGCTAGTAGCATTAAGTTCTGGACAAACGTTACTCATTCCTGATGTACCTTCGATAGTAGAACAAACAGTTCCGTCACCTGCCATCAACACTGCTGATCCTCCGTTACCGTTGCAATCTGGCAATGTAATTACTTCTGTAAAACTTGGTAAAGTTGTCCAGCTTGCATCTGCTATACCTGTAAGCGTTGTATTGTCTACATTACAGATAACTTCAGAAGAACTTGACTGAGCAGACGATTCACAACCTTGAGTTGTTGCAGCTACTTCATAACATATAGAATTATCGCCTGCATTGGCAACACCATTTCCATTTACTGAAATTCCATCTGCTGGACCATCAAAATTTATACATACTGTTACCATCTCCCCATGACAAGCATTTTCAGTTGACACTGTTGTTTCAAGATAGTTTGGACATTCTGCACAACCCACTTGACAATCTATTAATTCTACTCCAGCTGTCATTTGGCTGCAAGCATTATCATAACCTGTAAAATCGTAAGATAAAAATGCATCTGTATCGTTTGTATCTGGACATATATTTGATGCGCCTGCATCACCAAACACTTCTTCGCATATCGTTCCGTCACCAGCCATTACTAATGCATATCCTTCATTCCCATTACAATCTGGTAATACAATTTCTTCTGTGAATACAGGATTTGTGTCCCATGATGTATCATTAACATCTATTGGAGTTCCATATAAGTTACAAATTACATCTGGACTTGAAACTTCGTTTGTTACATTGCAACCATCTGCTGCTGCTACTACTTCATAGCAAATTGATTCGTCACCAGCATTAGCAACTCCTACTCCATTAACGACAACTCCATCTGCTGCGCCATCAAACACTACACAAACCGTAACAACACCATCATGACAAATGCCATTTTCAGCATCATTAGTAGTTTCTACATAATTAGGACATTCAGCACATACTACTTCACAATTGATAATTTGAGAATCCGCCGTTAATGTTGTTGTACATACATTATTAAAAGTAGTAAAATCATAAGTTAATTCTGCATTAGTAGCATCTGTAGAAGGGCAATCATTTAATACACCGCCAATTCCAAATATTTCTTGACATACAGTACCGTCTCCTGCAGTTAAAGTTGCTGATCCACCGTTACCATTACAGTCTGGCATTACGATTACTTCTGTAAATGTTGGATTGGTTGTCCAACTTGCTTCTCCTACATCAATAATAAGTCCTCCATAGAAAGTCCAGTCAACAACTGGTGCATCGGTATTATCGGTAGGATCACAACCAACAGCAGTAGTCGTTACATCATAGCATACTTCTGTATCACCGCCATTCGCAGGTCCATTTCCATTAACTAATATATCATCCGCAGGACCATCAAATTGAACACAAATAGTTAAAACATCATTGTGACAAACATCAGCGGAACTGTAAGAAAATCCAGTAAAGTTTGGAGGCATTTCACATATTTCTTCACAAGCCATTGCGAAGTCATCACTTGTTCCAGAATAACAATCTGAGCTAAACCCAGAAAAATCATAACTCAAACTTGCATCTGTAAACTCCATATCAGGACAAACGTTAGCAACACCTATCACACCTGGAATATTCTGACATTCTGTAACTCCATCACCAGCCAATAAAATTGCTGATCCAGGGTTTCCTTCGCAATCTGGATAGGTGATTACTTCTGTTAAATTTGGAGTAACGGTAAATGTATTAAATTCGCCAGCATTTGGTCCTTGATTAGTATGTCCATCGTAAGCTGTATCGGTTGGGTCACTACCATCTGCACACAATACTTCATAGCTAATATTATAATCTATTGGATCACAACCATCATTATTCGCTATAGCTATCGTAGTACAAAGCTGTGTCGATCCTCCACTTCCAGTCTCATTTGCAGAGAAGTCACCAGTAATTGCAAGTGTAAATCCATCATTATCAGTGTTCAACTCAATACAAATCTCTATATCACCACCTCCACATAGGTTGTCTATATTAGGTGCTATGACATCACTACAACATACTATTGTAGAACAATCATCAGGGCTAGATGCATAGCAAATCATTGGCAGTCCAAAACCTCCTACTTGAGCATTTATGGCATCCACTGAAGCAGCTAAGTCTGCCACAGAATTAATGGTAGCTCCAAACGCCTCAGATACAGCAACTACATCACCCAATTCTTGAATTCCTCCATTAGCAATTAGATCATCAATTACAACACATGTACCTTCTGGTACTAATCCAGCACCTTCTGCAAATCCACATAATGGTTGAAATGCAGTCAGTAAGTCATTAACTCCTTGTTGATCATATCCTACAGCTGTAACACAAACTTCATCACCTAATGAAAGTGCAGTTGGGTCTACGGTAGGATCAGCAGTAATCTGATCTAATGTGCCATTGACTAAAATAAAATATTCCACATCTGGCAAAGATGAAGTTGGTTGACTATAAGTCAATCCTGGTCCAGATGCACATAGTTCACCTCCAGAAGATACTAATGGGTCAATCGATGGACCACAATCTCCTCCAGAGAATTGCGCATTTAATTGCAGACTAAATAATAAAACAAGTGAAAATACTTTTACGAAAAGGTTTTTCATTTCTCAAAAATTGGTTTTGTAAATTGAATTTGATTGAGTTAATGTAAGGAACTTAGTATTGGTGTGTTTACATTGACACCTTTCTAGATTCTTTAAATTTCCCACAATCGACCAAAATTAATAAAAATTTAAGATTCCTAGGTAATCCGATGCTAGCTATTGTGAATAAAGAAATAAAAAATATCATGAAATAAATTTTCAAACACTTTATAATAATTTATAATTTGTATTTAAAGTGTTGATGCACAATTACATATTAACTATATATGTAATATTCTATCTTCTAATTTTTTACGAATAGAAAATATTTAATCTATCAACTCTAGTTCTCTTCCTTTTTGTTTCATGAATTCAAATGCTGCATTGTATTCATTAGGGATGTCACCGTCTAGAATGGCATCTTTGATCGCATTTTTTATAATCCCTACCGTACGTGATGGTTTGATATTGAAAGTTTGCATGATGAGTTCTCCTGAGATCGGAGGTTCCATATTCCTTATTTGATCCCGAGCTTCTACATCATCAATCTTCTTAACCAAATTATCATAGTTAGTAAGATAACGGTTCACTTTTTTGGGATTCTTTGAAGTAATATCGGCACGACATAATTTCAACAAATCTTCCAAATCTTCACCTGCATCAAATAGCAGTCGTCGAATAGCAGAATCTGTAACAATTTCTTGAGTCAAACTTATAGGACGGAGGTGCAATAATACTAGTTTTTGAACAAACTTCATTTCTGCGCCCATAGGCAGTTTAAATCTCCTAAAAATCTTGGGAGTCCATCTGGCACCAACCACTTCATGTCCATGAAAGGTCCATCCCTGTTGTTTGTTAAATCGTTTTGTTGGTGGTTTAGCTATGTCATGAAGTATAGCTGCCCATCTTAGCCATAAGTTATCACTCGTTTTACTGACATTATCTAGTACTTCAAGTGTATGAAAAAAATTATCCTTATGACCGAGACCATTTTCGTAATCTACTCCGTATAACGCAACCATTTCAGGAAAAAATTCTTGTAGTAAATTTGACTCAAACAAAAGCTTAAAGCCAATAGAAGGTTGATCTGCAAGAATAATTTTGTTTAGTTCTGCTGTGATACGTTCATATGAAATGATTTTTATTCTTGATGCATTTTCTTTTATTGCATTAAAGGTTACTGTGTCTATTTTGAAATTAAGTTGAGTAGCAAAACGGATGGCACGTAACATCCTGAGTGGATCGTCCGAAAAAGTTATCCCAGGTTCTAAAGGGGTTTTAATTATTTTTCGATTGATATCTCCTATTCCATCAAATGGATCAACCAGTTCACCAAAAGATTCTGATCCTAAAGAAATGCCCATTGCATTTATGGTAAAGTCTCTCCTATTTTGGTCGTCTTCAAGAGTGCCGTCTTCTACAATTGGTTTTCTAGAATCTCGATTATAGGATTCTTTTCTTGCTCCTACAAACTCCAACTCTAAATCTTTATAATGGACCATTGCAGTACCAAAATTTTTAAAAATGGAAACTTTTGGATTACCAGGCAATAGTTTTGCTACACTTTTTGCTAATGCTATTCCACTTCCCACACAGACAAAGTCTATATCCTTTACAGGTCGATTTAAGATTTTATCTCTAGTAAATCCTCCTACTGCATATGCTTCTACCTTAATCTCTTTAGCGGCATCCTTCACAAGATTTAATACGGCTAATTCTTGAGTTGAAAATTCAAATGTCATCAAGGAAATATTTAGACGGTAGCCATTATTGGTTCGTTAGCAAAATCAGCAGCGATTTCATCTAAAACATCCAAAACACCTTGAGGATCGTCGGTAGTAACCAATCTGCTCCTGTATGCTTTAATGCCTCTATAACCTCGGAAATAATTGGTGTAGTGTCTTCTCATTTCTACAATCCCTAATCGTTCTCCCTTCCATTCAATTCCATGTAATAAATGTTGTTTTGCTACGGCTACCCTGTCTTCCAATGTCGGAGGATCAAGGATTTCACCAGTACTAAAAAAATGTTTTATCTGCTTAAAAATCCAAGGATTCCCGATACTTGCTCTTCCTATCATTATGCCAGAAACATTATATCTATTTCTATATTCTAATGCTTTTTGAGGTGAATCTATATCGCCATTTCCAAATATTGGAATATGTATTTTTGGGTTATTGGCAATATTACCAATTAATGTCCAATCTGCTTCTCCTTTATACATTTGCTTCCTAGTACGACCATGTATTGATAGCGCCTTTATACCCACATCTTGAAGTCTTTCGGCTACCTCTTCGATATATTTGGTTTCTTCATTCCACCCTAATCTCGTCTTAACGGTAACAGGAAGATTTGTTGATTTTACTATTTCATCTGTTAACTTGACCATCTTTGGTATATCTTGTAAAATACCTGCTCCTGCCATTTTACAAACTACTTTTTTTACTGGACATCCAAAATTTATGTCAAGCACTTCTGGTTTGGCTTCTTCAACTATCTCGGCAGCACGTTTCATAGAATCTATTTCTGCCCCAAAAATTTGTATTCCTACAGGGCGTTCATAATCATAAATATCCAGCTTCATCACACTTTTCTTAGCATCTCTAATCAATCCTTCTACAGAAATGAATTCCGTATACATCATATCGCAGCCCTGCTGCTTACATAATGCCCTAAATGGAGGATCACTAACGTCCTCCATTGGCGCAAGCAACAAAGGAAATTCACCTAATTCTATGTTCCCGATTTTTACCATCAATGCAAAAATACAGCTTTGATCTTAATTTTAAGATTGTTTATATCAGAACTTATTCTTCATAATATTAGCTTCTCATTTTTAACTTGCAGAATTACAAATGATTTTTGATATAAGTTCTTAATTTTGTCATCAAATAAAAATAAAAGATGAACAAAGTATATATCGCATCAGCAGTTAGAACACCGATCGGAAGTTGGGGAGGATCTTTATCTGGTTTTTCTGCAGTGCAATTGGGGAGTTTAGCCATTAAAGGAGCAATAGAAAAAGCAGGAGTAAGTCCTGAAGCAATAGAAGAAGTTTTTATGGGTAATGTAGTCCAAGCAAATCTCGGACAAGCACCTGCTAGACAAGCTGCAATTCACGCTGGAATTCCCAACACTGTACCGTGTACTACAGTTAATAAAGTTTGTTCATCAGGAATGAAGTCAATCATGTTTGCTGCACAATCTATTATGTTAGGCCATGCTGATATAATCATAGCAGGTGGTATGGAAAGTATGTCTAATATTCCTTTCTATGTACCAAAAGCAAGATGGGGTTACAAATATGGGAATGCGGAATTTGTAGATGGTCTAGTAAGAGATGGATTGAATGATGCATATGATAATGGTGCTATGGGCGTATATGCTGATGCAACTGCTGTTAAGTATAATATTTCTAGAGAAGAACAAGATGAATTTGCCATTAACTCGTATAAACGATCTGCGGCTGCTACTGAGGCAGGTGCTTTTAAAGAAGAAATCGTTCCAGTCTCAGTGCCACAAAGAAAAGGTGATCCAATAGTAATCACTGAAGATGAAGAATTTAAAAAAGTAAAATTTGAAAAAATCCCTTCCTTGAGAGCTGCGTTTACCAAAGAAGGAACTGTTACTGCCGCAAACGCTTCTACAATTAATGATGGTGCCTCTGCCTTAGTTGTTGTAAGTGAAAAAGCATTAAATAAATATGGATTAACTCCAATTGCTGAGATACTTTCATTTGCCGATGCGGCACACGAACCACAATGGTTTACTACTGCGCCAACATTAGCAGCACCCAAGGCGATAGAAAGAGCTGGATTATCTCAATCAGACATTGGACTATATGAAGTAAATGAAGCATTCTCTGTTGTAACATTGGCTTTTGCAAAAGAACTTGGCGTAGACTTAGCTAAAATAAATGTTAATGGCGGAGCAGTATCATTAGGTCATCCACTAGGAGCATCTGGTGCAAGAATAGTTACTACTTTAAATCACGCAATGCATACCAATGGCAAAGAAATTGGCTGTGCTACACTGTGCAATGGCGGCGGTGGAGCGTCAGCAATTGTATTGAAAAAAGTGTAATTATTTACGTTTTCGATAATTTTTATATATGTCTAAAAACAAATATGTGTTTTTAGACGTATATTTGTTTAGATGCGAATTATAGCAATCATATTAGCACTTATAATTTTTTCTGAAACTGTACTTTCTTGTGCAGCTACAGATTGTTGTAGCCATGACGAAAGTAGCAAAGTATTGGAATTCCAAGAAATATCGGCTTGTTATGATATTGACATAGAAATTCCTTCAAATCCTGATAAATCTGACGATCACGAAAGTCATTGTTCTCCATTTTGTGGTTGTTGCTTTCATGCTTCAGAAATCATTGATTTTGAATTAATTTATTTCAACAATACAATTGTTATTGATAAAGGAATTTTCAATTATTCTTTTTGTATTTCTTCAAGTTTAAATGATGGTATTTGGCAACCTCCAAGGTTGGCATAATTTTCAAAATCGATTTGAAAATTTTAATCATGCATTTAATTAAATAACAATGAAAATAATTCATATAGCATTCATGCTATTGTCTATTGGAGTATTACAAGCCCAATCAGACGCAAATGAAAATAAAACAGAATTCACAATTGAAGTTCAGGGTTTATGTGGTAGCTGTACCAATAGAATAGAAACTGCTGCATTAAAAACAGAAGGAGTAAAAAGGGCAAAATATGATGTTGATAGCAATTTACTTACTGTTAAAACTAAATCAGATTTCAACATAAAAACTTTACACCGTAATATCGCTTTTGTCGGTCATGACACAAATATGTATGATGCATTAGATGAAGCATATGAATCTTTACCAGGATGTTGTAGATATCGCGATATTTCCAGAGAAGAAAGTGAAGTTTTAATGAGTGGTAAAAACATAGAAAAATCTGATGAACCAACTGAGCAAAAAATTGAATCCAATATAAGTGTCAGCAATAATAATTCACCGCAAACTATAGAAGTAAAAGGCTTATGTGGAAGTTGTACAGCTAGGATAGAAACTGCTGCTATGAAAACAGAAGGCGTTACTAAAGCCAATTATGATGTTGTCAAGAATTTATTGACCGTCGATACAAATTCAGATTTCGACATAAAAACTTTACACCGTAATATCGCTTTAGTTGGTCATGATACAAATATGTATGATGCGCTTGATGAAGTTTATGAGTCACTACCTGGCTGCTGTCAATATAGAGACATCACAAAAGAAGAAAGCGAAGCATTGATGAGCGGTACAAGCGTAGAAGATTTGAATGAAAATCATGAGGGACATAATCACGAAGAATTAGGTCATGAAAATCATGAAGGACATAATCATGGAGAAGAAACCTCTGATCACAAATATGAGATTACAAAAGTACAGAATTCACTAATTGAAGGCTATGTTTTTGAAATTAATAATAAAGGTAAACAGGTACCTCTTATTGGTGTAAATATAATGTGGTTAGATTCTAATGAAGGATCATCAACTGACTTGGATGGCTATTTTTCGATAAAAGAAAGTGGAGAAAACAACACTTTAGTTTTTAGCTATGTTGGTTACCAAACAGATACTATCACCGTTAATACTAAAGAATATGTCGAATTAGTCATGTCTAATTCTGTAATGCTTGACGCGGTAAATGTAGTTTACAAAAAGAAATCTACTTCCCTATCAAGAATAGATCCAATCAAAGTGCAGAGTATTACTGCAAAAGAACTTTGTAAAGCTGCGTGTTGTAATCTTTCTGAAAGTTTTGAAACAAATCCAACTGTTGATTCAGGAATTACTGATGCAGTTACTGGCACTAGAAAAATAGAAATGCTGGGATTGGCAGGTCCTAATGTTCAGATTTTACGAGAAAATATGCCAGACATCAGAGGCTTATCAGCTATCTATGGACTTAGTTATATTCCAGGTCCATGGATTTCAGGAATTCAACTGAATACTGGCACTGGCTCTGTGGTAAATGGATTTGAAAGCATCACTGGGCAAATAAATGTAGAAATGAAAAAACCAGAAAATAGTGAACGGTTTTACGCCAATGTTTTTACTAATTCTGGTGGAAGATTAGAAACCAATCTAAACGCAAAATTCAAAATCTCTGATAATGTTTCTACTGGAATCCTTGCGCATGGCAAAATGGCCAATAATATCATTGATAGTAACTCAGATGGTTTCTTAGATAATCCATTAGAACGTGATTACATACTAGCAAACCGTTGGCATTATAATGACGATAACGGATGGTCAGGACAGTTCGGAATAAAATTAAACAAGCTAAATCATACCAGTGGACAATTAAGTCAATTTATTGCTGGACAAGGAGCGCACAACAATCAAGGTAATAGCGGGCTCGGATGGAAATCTGAAGTAGGAACAGACAGATATGAAGCGTGGTGGAAATCTGGAAAAGTATTTTCCAAGAAAAAATATCAAAGTATTGGTCTACAATTATCTGGAGTGTACCATGATCAACAAGCGCTTTTTGGAACTAGAAGATATGATGCGGTCCAAAAATCACTTTATGGAAATCTGATTTTTCAAACTCAAATCGCAGGTAAAGATGAATATGGATTAAAACTGGGCTCAAGTATTCAATATGATAATTTTAATGAAAACTTTATTGGAACCAATTACAAACGTGAAGAAATTGTTCCGGGTGCGTTCTCAGAATTTACCTACATATTAGAAAATAAAATCGCTATAGTTTTAGGGTTAAGAGGTGATTACCACAATAATTATGGACTATTTGTTACCCCAAGATTGCATTCAAGATTTACTGTGACAGAAAATGATGTTATCCGAGTAACAGCTGGAAGTGCTTTGCGGACTGCAAGTGTGTTTGCAGAAAATATCGGGGTACTTGCTTCTAATAGAAATGTGTTTTTACGCGGGAATAACGAAGGAAATCCCTACGGTTTAAATCCAGAAACTTCATGGAATTATGGAATAAATTATACCAAGTATATTGATATTAATCAAAAAGAAATGGTTATTGCCATTGACTATTATAGAACTGAATTCACCGATCAGGTGGTCATTGATTGGGATAAAAATATCCACGACTTGCATATATATAATTTAGAAGGACAATCATTTTCTAACAGTATACAAGCACAAATAGATTACGAATTATTAAAAAACTTTGATATTAGATTAGCCTATCGTTTTAATGATGTTCAGACAGATTACGAAGAAGGATTACTAACTAAGCCCTTTACTTCAAGACATCGAGCATTTGCGAATTTTGGTTATGCTACCGAAAAAAGTCTTGAATTTGATTTAACGGTAAACTGGGTTGGAGAAAGCAGATTGGTAGATACTTCCAATTCTCCAGAAGCATTTCAAAGAGAGGCTTATTCGCCAGATTATTTTTTATTAAATGGGCAAATCAGTAAAACGTGGAATGGTGTTTTTGATTGGTATTTAGGATCAGAAAACATTTTAAACTTTGTGCAATTTGATCCAATCATAAGTGCTGATAATCCTAGCAATCCATTTTTTGATAGCACGATGATCTGGGGTCCAGTATTTGGAAGGATGGTTTATAGTGGGATTCGTTATCGGTTTGAATAAATGTATAATAAAAAATTAAAAGCTTGCTTAATTAAAAAAAGCAAGCTTTTAATTTATCAAAATAGAAAAGTTGTAATTCGCGTTGGCAAACAGGAAACTTACGCAAATTACTAGATCACAAAATTGCATCTTTAAATTAATTTATTTTTATCCTACTGTCATATTGTCATACATGACTAATATTCATACCTTTGCACGCTAAAGCATCAGTGATGATAGATGATAAAGCAATAGAAAAAGTAAAGTCAGAGAAACGTTTTTATAAAAGAACGGGTGTCGTATTTAACGATGTTCCTTCAGCAGAATTTAATAAGCGATTTTATATTGAGAGCTATGGTTGTGCAATGAATTTTAGTGATTCTGAAATAGTCGCCTCCATTCTTAGCAAAGAAGGTTATGGCCCGACTAAAAATATGTTGGATGCTGACCTAATTTTGGTAAATACATGCTCGATAAGAGAAAAAGCAGAAGCAAATATCCGTCAAAGATTAAAGATATTTAATCAGGTAAAAGCAGAGAAACCAGATACTATGGTTGGTGTTTTGGGCTGTATGGCAGAGCGATTAAAAGCAAAACTTCTTGATGAAGAAAAGCTGGTCGATATCGTTGTAGGTCCTGATGCATATAGAGATTTACCCAATTTAATTAACAATGCCGAATTAGGAGAAAAAGGTGTGAATGTATTCTTATCTAGAGAAGAGACTTACGCTGATATTTCGCCTTTGCGATTAGGGCAAAATGGTGTTTCTGCATTTATCTCAATAATGAGAGGATGTGACAATATGTGCTCATTTTGTGTAGTGCCGTATACACGTGGGAGAGAAAGATCTAGAAATGCATTCACTGTAATTGCAGAAGCACAAGACTTGTTTGACAAAGGATATAGAGAGGTGACCTTATTGGGTCAGAATGTAGATTCTTACAAGTGGGAAAATCCAGAAACTAAAGATGTAGTATCATTTGCTCAGTTATTAGAAATGGTAGCGCATGTGAATCCGTTATTGAGGGTAAGATTCTCCACTTCTCATCCTAAGGATATAACAGATGAAGTACTCCACACTATTGCTAAATATAATAATATTTGTAACTATATTCATCTACCAGTGCAATCAGGAAACAGCAGAGTATTGGAATTAATGAATAGAACTTATGACCGAGAATGGTATAAAGAACGTGTTGATTCCATATATAGAATCATCCCAGACTGTGCAATATCATCAGATATGATTACTGGATTTTGTACTGAAACCGAGGAAGAACATAAAGACACAATAAGTATGATGCATTATGCAAAATATACCATGTCATACATGTTTTATTATTCAGAGAGACCTGGGACATTAGCAGCCAAAAAGTATGAGGACGATATTCCGATCGAAGTAAAAAAACGTAGATTGGCTGAGATCGTGGAATTACAAATGAATATGTCTCATGAAAGCAATAAGAAAGACATTGGAAAAACATTTGAAGTATTAATAGAAGGAGATTCTAAAAAATCTGATCAACAATTTAAAGGCAGAAACAGTCAGAACAAGATGTTAATTTTTAATAAAATAGAAAATCTTGGCCCTGGAGATTATGTCAATGTAAAAGTTGACTCTGTAAACAAAGCTACCCTATTTGGCACTATTGTCTAAAATCCCAACAAATTAAATGGATATACAATCTATAAAACAACGGTTTGGAATTATTGGCAATGCACCATTATTAATCAGAGCAATAGATACTGCTTCTAGGGTGGCAAATACAGATTTGACTGTACTTATCGAAGGAGAAAGTGGCGTAGGTAAGGAAGCCATCAGCAAAATAATTCATGAATTAAGCAAACGGAAACACGAACCATCTATTGCAATAAATTGTGGTGCAATCCCCGAAGGAACAATCAATTCAGAATTGTTTGGTCACGAAAAAGGTGCTTTTACTGGTGCTACAGGAGAACGCAAAGGATACTTCGAAACCGTTAGTGGAGGAACCATCTTTTTAGATGAGATTGGTGAAATGCCATTAGATACGCAGGCTTTTCTTTTACGGGTGTTGGAAAGTGGTGAGTTTATTAGAGTGGGTAGTTCTAAGGTTCAAAAAACTGATGTCAGAGTTATTGCTGCTACTAACGTAAATTTACAGCAAAAAATAAAGCAAGGTAAGTTTAGAGAAGACTTATATTATAGACTCAATACAGTTCCTATTAAGTTACCATCATTAAACGAGCGAAGAGAAGATATACATTTACTATTTAGAAAATTTGCTTCCGATTTTGCAGGAAAATACCGTACTGAACCCATACGCGTAACAGAAAATGGAAGAAAATTACTAGAACAATATCAATGGCCTGGGAATATTAGAGAGCTTAGAAATTTAGTAGAACAAATTTCTGTACTTTCCGAAAAGCAACTATTAGACATTGATGATTTAATAGATATCGCTCCAAAATTAGCACAACGTAACCTTCCTGCATTAACTAATGGAAAAGATGGCGGAACAAGCTTTGAGGAAAGAGAAATATTATATAAGTTCTTATTTGACATGAAAGGAGATTTAAATGATCTGAAAAATCTGGTTTATTCTCTTATAAAATCAAACAACCTCAATATACCTGATGTAGCCCAACTTAAAAATCTGTCTGATGTATCTGCTCAAAATCTATCTCAAATGAGACCAGCTTTTGATAATGCCTCAAATTATAATGAAATCGATCTCGAAGACAACAAAGCCATTATCTTGGAGCAATTTGCCAATGATGATTTTAAAGATACAATGGAAGTCGAAGAGTCTCTGCATTTGGAACAAAAGACCATAGAATTAATCCAAAAAGCATTAAAAAAACATAAAGGAAGAAGAAAAGAAGCTGCAGAAGAACTAGGAATCTCAGAAAGAACGTTATATCGAAAAATAAAAGAACACAACATTCAGGAATGAGATTTTTGATTATTATTTTGTCTTTAATATTTGGTAGTTGTCTGTCTTTTAAAGGCGTAACGATTTCACCTGATATTAAAACCTATTACGTAGAATTATCGGAATCAACAGCTAAGGCAATAAACGCGCCCTCGGAAATAAATCAGCAATTTTCGGAAGCACTGCGTAGAAAAATAAGAGAACAATCGAGATTGACCTATTCAGAACAAGACCCTCATGTATCGTTTTATCCTTTTATCGAAAGTTATAAAGTCAATTCCGTAGCTCCCGTAGAAGGTAATCTAGTGGCATTCAATAGATTAGACATTACAATCAAAATTGAATATGAAAACATATTAGACGAAGAGGACAATTATTCTAAAAATTTTAATGCATTCAGAGATTTCGAAGCAAGTACATCCTTACAAGATGTAGAGTCAGGTCTTATAGAAGAGATTTTTGAAGATATTACCGAACGTGTATTTAACGACACTTACTCAGATTGGTAAAAAATCAATTATTTTATCACTAGTTACCTTTAAGCTTTTCTATCTTTGACCAAATGTCTTACAGCCTAGACCAAATATTATCTAATAGTGCTTTAATCCAAAAGCTAGATCCTGCGTGGGTAAAAGAACAAATCGCATTATACCCTTTTAATCAAAATTGGAGAAAAATCCTTGCCGAAATCGCTGTAGGAAACGATTCTAACAAAGCACTCAGAAATGCAGCTATTTATAATCAAGGAATTTACTATACCAGTTCTACTACTGGTCAAAGTATCCCAACAACACAAAAGTCAGGTAATAAGAAAATTACAAAACAAATAATTAAAGACAAAGCTCAAAATACTCCAACATCCATATTAACTGAATATGCAAAAGAAAATGAAAAAGGTCTTGGAGAAAAATCAGAACTTGTTAATCCAACCTCTGAAAAAACAGTTGATAAACCAATTATAGATCAAAACAAATCAATCGAAACTACAGACAAAAAGGAAGGAGTATCAAAAGAAAATCAATCGTTTTTAGATCGAATCGTTGAACTATACAGTGAAGAACCCAATGATACTACTGAAAATGTATCATTGGTAGATGAAGACCAACAAACTTCGGATAAAGAAATAGAAATCAATCCCAACAGGGACATCGAACCAATAGAACAACTTAAAAATGAAGCAAATACTACAAAAGATCCTGAGGATCACGAGTCAACTCAAATAACTGATCAAGAAACTCAAACCCAATCAGAATCCGATTATGAAAAAGACATTGAACCTGATTCAGTAAACGATCTAAAACAAAATAATATAGATCAAGAAACCGATGAATTAGATCCCAATGAAAATATTGATGAACATATTGAAGCTAAAGCCAAATTAGAGGATGGTTTTGAAGAGATTACAGAAAAAGAAGAATTGGACATCGTAAATCAATTTATTTCAGATCACGAAGATTTTGAACATGAAATAATTGAAACCGATGAATCTGACATAGAATCTTCCTTAAAAAAAGACTTAGCAATTTTTACTAATCATCCGGCGACAACTCCAAAGAATAAAGAAGTTATAGAAGAACCTAAGGAAACAGATGCTAGCAATGAAGAAATAGAAAATGATCAAAAAGAAGATTTAAGTATTGAAGCATCAAAAGAGAATTCAACTAAAGACTCTTCAGAAATAGATAAATCAGGAACAGAAGAAAAATTAGAAACCAGTAGCGCTAAAGTCGATCCCATGTTAGACATCTTTGCAGATAAAAAAACAAAGAATAAAAAGAAAAAGAACAAAAGAAAATCAAAGAAAAAACCAACCATCAAAGCTGAAAAAGCTCCTGTAGAAATTGAAAAAATTTCGGTAATCCCTAATGACGGAAATTTCAGATGGATGAGCTACTCTAAGGATGACTACCAAGAAGAAAATTTGGATCCATTTACGAAGTTTATAAACACTATAGACAATCCTACAATACTTCCTAATAATGACAAAGTTATTACAGTAAAGAAGAGTAACTCAGAAAAAGCTGTGTCAAATTTATCTTCAAAAAAGAAGAAAAAAAAGAAAATCAAGAAAAAGAGATTTAACGAAAGTTTGCAAAAAAAAGCAGAAATCATTTCTGAACCATTAGCAGATTTGTTGGCGAGTCAAGGACATTATAAAGAAGCTGAAGCAATGTATAAAGGTCTATCTTTGAAATATCCAGAAAAAAGTGGTTTCTTTGCAGCCAAAATAAAAGAAATCAGTAATAAATAAAGATTATGGTAACGGCATTAACTATACTCATAGCGCTAAATTGCATTTTATTAATGGCAATTGTATTAATTCAGAACCCTAAAGGAGGTGGAGTTGATTCTACATTCGGTGGCGCAGGAGCAAACCAGATGTTTGGTGCAGCAAGATCAACAGATTTTATCGAAAAACTTACCTGGGCACTTGCGATTACATTGTTTATACTGTGTATTATTACCGCATTAGTGGTTATCAATACTGGAGGAGTTGCTGGAGAAATTCCACTTCAATCTCAAGGATAATCTAGGTTTATATCACTACAATTTAATATTATTAAGTGTCATCTTGACAATTTCATGTCAGGAAAGTCAATTTAACAGACTACGTTGAGCAAGAATTTGCAATTTTGTCAGGTTTTTGGCTTTGGCACATTTAGTGATCACATATCTACGTATTAAAATTATATTTTCTAACATAAAAATTTGTATTTATTATGAAGATGAAACCGATCAATGACAGAGTCGTTGTATTGCCATCTCCAGCTGAAGAGAAAACAAGTGGCGGGTTAATCCTTCCAGATACTGCTAAAGAAAAACCACAAAAAGGTGAGGTTGTTTCTGTAGGTCCTGGTAAAGACGGAAACTTAATGACAGTTCAGAAAGGCGATACAGTTTTGTATGGCAAGTATGCTGGTCAGGAAATTCAGTACAAAGGTAAAGACTACCTTATCATGAGAGAGGATGACATTCTTGTAATCCTTGATTAATTTTTTTATTCAATTTTATTTAACGAACTTAAATTTAGACTAATATAATGGCAAAAGAAATTAGCTTTAATTCGGACGCTAGAGCGAAACTGAAAAGTGGCATCGATGCGTTAGCGAATGCTGTTAAGGTAACACTTGGACCAAAAGGAAGAAACGTTATCATCCAAAAAAGTTTTGGTGCGCCTGCAATCACAAAAGATGGTGTTACTGTTGCAAAAGAAATAGAATTAGAAGACGCTGTTGAAAATATGGGCGCTCAAATGGTAAAAGAAGTGGCTTCTAAAACTGCAGATCTTGCAGGTGATGGAACAACGACTGCAACTGTTTTAGCACAATCTTTGGTTGCTGCTGGTATGAAGTATGTTGCAGCTGGTGCTAATCCTATGGATTTAAAGAGAGGTATTGACTTAGCGGTAACTCAAGTTATCTCAAGTCTTAAAAAGCAATCAGAAACCATCGGAAACGATTTTAATAAAATCGAACAAGTGGGTTCTATCTCTGCAAACAATGATTCTGAAATCGGAGGTCTTATCGCTGATGCGATGAAAAGAGTAACCAAAGATGGTGTAATTACTGTCGAAGAAGCAAAAGGTACAGAAACATATGTAGAAGAAGTACTAGGTATGCAGTTTGACAGAGGATATCTTTCTCCATATTTTGTAACTAATTCTGAAGATATGGTTACCGAATATGAGAATCCTTATATCCTAATCTACGATAAGAAAATTTCTAATGTTCAAGATATCGTTCCAATCTTAGAAAAATCTGCACAGGCAGGAAGACCACTTTTAATTATTGCTGAAGATGTAGAATCTCAAGCTTTAGGATTACTAGTGGTAAATAGACTAAGAGGTGGACTTAAAGTTGTAGCTGTAAAAGCTCCAGGTTTCGGTGATAGAAGAAAAGCAATGTTGGAAGACATAGCAATTCTTACTGGTGCAACGGTAATCTCTGAGGAAAAAGGTTACAAATTAGAAAATGCAGATGAGACTATGTTGGGATCAACAGAAAAAATTACTGTTGATAAAGACAATACTACAATCGTAAACGGCAACGGTAAGAAAGCAAATATCAAAGGTAGAATCGCTCAGATCAAAAGTCAGATAGAAACTACAACTTCTGATTATGATAGAGAAAAATTACAAGAGAGATTAGCTAAACTTTCTGGTGGTGTTGCGGTACTTTATGTAGGTGCTGCTACTGAGGTAGAAATGAAGGAAAAGAAAGACAGAGTTGATGATGCTTTACATGCAACAAGAGCTGCTGTAGAAGAAGGGATCGTTCCTGGTGGTGGTATTGCGCTTATTAGAGCAATGGAATCATTATCCAAATTAGAAGGAGAAAACGAAGACCAAAACATGGGTATTCAGATTGTAAAGAAGGCACTTGAGTATCCACTAAGAACAATCTCAGATAATGCTGGTGTTGAAGGTTCTGTTGTACTCCAAAATGTATTAAAGAAAAAAGGTGCTTACGGATACAATGCGAGAACTGATGTATATGAAGATTTGAAAAAAGCAGGTGTAATCGATCCAACAAAAGTGACTAGAATTGCTATGGAAAATGCTGGTTCTATCGCAGGAATGGTATTGACTACAGAATGCGTAATCAATGATAAAAAAGAAGATAGTCCTGCTGCCCCAATGATGCCTCCAGGTGGAGGAATGGGTGGAATGATGTAATCTTTCTTTTAGAAAATATTGTAAAGCGTTTGTTGGATTCCAGCAAACGCTTTTTTTGTCTTTTTCTTTTTTGTTCTAAAACGTTTTGCTAACAAGGTATAATGCCAGCAAAAATATTACTGCTCCTAGTTGAAATTTAAGTCGACTGACATTTCCAAACATTTGCTTAGCAATAGGTTCGTTATCGTTTTGCATATCCATTTCAAGTTTAGGTTTTAATCATTCAAAAATTTTGAATATTATTAATGATTCACTTCTAATATTCATACAATTAAATTATACATTTTATTTTGAATATCCACAATAAAGCGAAGAATATTATAAATTAATAGAAAAACACCAACTTTTAAAAGGGCTTTTTAACGAATTCATATATTTTAGTTTCTACTATACAGATAGGAATGGTGCCTATTAATTAGTAAATTATCAAAAATTCCGCTACCATAAATTTATGTTTCCTTAATCGGCAAAACCTATTTTTATTGCTACATTCATAATATGTTTCCAGATTTCAACATCTACTCCACTCCATTATTAATTCTTGTCATTCAAGGTCTAATACTCTCTGTGCTTTTGTTTGTAAAATATTATCAGCAAAAGGAAATATCACTGGTACTGCTAGGCTTACTTTTGTTGGTCACTTGTTACCACAGAACAACATACACAATAGGTTTAAAGTAATTGCAACTGGTAAAGCCAAAAACATAAATGTTATCACCACTGGAACA
>JAHDBF010000060.1 GCA_020630525.1 Saprospiraceae bacterium | reverse complement strand
GAATCGCCTAATTATACTACTAGGAATTAAGTAGAATAGTATTAAATAATTGATTACTTTTAAAAAAAAACATTAGGTGGGCTGAACTAGACCCAAAGCCAACAATAGAAACTGTCAGGAACGCCCTATTGGATAACTGCACTGGATGTGATAGACAACTGACCAGTAAGCAATGGGCTATTGATAAATTTGAGGCATTTCGAGATGAATTTGATTTAGGTGGACCAAACATTGTAACTCCATCATTACTAGAAAATTTTATTTCAACTAACTCAGACTGGTATAACGAGATTTTTAAAACAATGTTCTAATAGTAATTTATATGATTTTGACCAGACTAATAAATAATGATGTTTACACAATTTGTTCTTTCGGTAACAAACTATTTTATTCAAAACAAGGAGTATTACTTGATGTAAATAGCAAAAAAGTTTTAGAAAATTGCACAGGTATAAACGGCTTCTTAAACTTTATTGTTGCAACGGATAGAAATAAAGATTCTCTATCAATTTTAAATTCTGAATACCAAATTATAAAGAAAATAGAAGGTTATTTTACCCTTATGGGAGTAAAACCTTCAGATCATTTTTTGTCTCTAACGAAAAATGATAAAACAAATCCGCAGAATCAATCTTATTTATTAGTTGATAGACACTTAAATATTAAAATATTTCCACATATAATTAGTTGTCATTTTCAAAACTATGCATCTATAGATGATCCTCCTGGTATTTTAATTAAAAACATTATAACAGGCAATGAATTCAGAATATTTATTGAGGATTTTGAAAAAATATTCCCTTTTCATACCCATAAATCTTCAAGAAGAAAAGATAATATCAAAAGGCAATCTGTTTCATTTACTGCCAAAGAAGATTTATTTTTAATAAAATGGGCTAATAAGGGAGGAGTTCTATATAATTCTAAAGGAGAAGTTGTTTGGAGTAAGTATGATCATTTTACCAAAGGAACAGACGACCATGAGTTTTTATATTATAGCACATATCAGAATTTAGGAGAAGGCAAATTTGATTATCAAGCAGGAAATGTAGTTAAGAAAATGGACTTACTGACTGGAGAAGAAGTAGCTAGTTTTAACCTTGGCGCATTTTCTCAGGCACATTATAATTCACCAACAAAAATCACAGCTGGAGCACTAAATTTCGTAACAGATAAATACTATGTTACGATAGGTGATGATAGTAGAATATTAGTTTTCGATAAAAAAACCATGGATCTAATCGATTATCACCAGCATCGAGGCGCTATGATCACCAGCTATCATGGCTGGATAAAAATACTAGGAGATAAAATATACATTTTGGACTACGCCCAAGACTTATATGAATACGAAATTAATAGAGATTATTCCCAACAATTAGCATTGGATAAAGCAGGTATTAAATAAATCACTCCCCAACAAACTTAACCTCCCCACCAACAATAGTATACAATATCTGAGCATCCAAAATCTCCTCCTCTGAACAATTAATTAAATTCTTATCAAGAATAACTAAATCGCCATATTTCCCTATTTCAATACTGCCTTTGTATTCTTCCTCAAAACCAGCATATGCAGCTGCTAATGTATAAGAATAAATGGCCTCTTCTCTTGTCATTTTTTGTTCAGGAAAGAACTCCATATCTGGTTTTGTTCTTTTACGTGTAACGGTAGCATAGAAGTTTGCCAATGGATTTGCATCTTCAACAGGTGCATCCGTTCCGTTTACTACTACTGCGCCTGCATCTAGTAACGCTCGCCAAGCATACGCTCCTTCTTTCGCACGTTGCGGCCCAAGTCGTTCTTCTACAAATGGTGCATCTGAGGTACAATGAATGCCTTGCATACAAGCGATGGCTCCGATCTCTTTAAATCTTGGAATATCATCGGGATGTAGATGCTGTGCGTGTTCCACTCTCCATCGTAAATCACGATCTGGATTTTTGTTTTTGTATGCTTCGAAAATATCTAGCGTTTTACGATTGGCTTTATCACCGATCGCATGAACACAAAGTTGCATATCATGTTTATATGCCTGATCTGCAATATTTTCTACTTGAGCAAGTGTGGTGGTATTATGTCCATGAAAACCAGGCTTATCATCGTACTCTTCTAGTAACCATGCTCCATGCGCACCTAAAGCCCCATCGAGTTCAGATTTTATGGCCTTACAAGTATAAAAGCCATCACCCACATTTTCCATTTTAAATTGAGAGACATCTCCTTCGAGATGGTGCAGACTATCTCTTACCATAACCCAAAGGCGCATATCTAGATTATTATTTCGAGCCATTTCTTCATACCAATTCAATTCAAAAAACTTTGCACCTGCATCTTGAAAAGAAGTGATGCCTTTTGAAAGACATTCTTGTTCGGCAAGTTTTATTTGTCTTATCCAAGTTTCTTTTCTTTTTTCTGGAGAGACATTCGCTAATTCTTCTTGATAAGTAGACCTAAACTGATCCATTGCTCTTTCTTCAAAAATTCCAATCGGGAGACCTTTAGAATTTCTTATAATTTTACCTCCTTCAGGATCTGGAGTTTCAATATTAACGCCCAAAAGTTCCATTGCTTTTTGATTCGCAAAGCAAGAATGACCACTTGCATGTATAAGTAGGGTAGGATTGTCGGGTGTTAATTTACTAATACTATTGTGTGAAGGATATTTGTCAACACCTTGCTCTGGTGCAATGTTCCATTTTTCTTGATGCCATCCTCTACCGTAAATCCATTCTCCAGGTTTTTTATTTTTTACAGCTTCTCCTACTTTTTCTGTAATCTGTTGCCACGAAGTATCTGCCAAAAAATTTAAGTTTTCTAATCCTCGACCTAGATAAGATAAGTGTCCATGACCTTCTATAAATCCTGGCATGACAAAATTGCCTTTAGCATCTATGTGTTTTTTTGCGAATGCTAATTTTGGTTTTAAAACTTCAGACTTACTCAGCAGATTGATCTTTCCATCCTTAACAGCTATTGCATCAAAATCTGATTTTCCAACAACAGGGTAAACATCTGCATTGGTAATAATAAGATCATAAGTTTCTTTTTCTTCAGAGCTGCAGGCTATTAAGAGAATAACAACGATTAAATAACAAATTGGGAGTAAGGATTTCATAGGAATAAAATATCTTTGTGACAAGATAAAAAACCTTCATGTCAAAAAGTATTCCTGAGTTACAAAAGTTTTATTCTGATGCATTGTCGGCATTTGATCTGTCTATTGATCCACAAAATCTCTACAAGCCGATCGAGTATTTACTAGGAATTGGCGGTAAAAGAATACGTCCAGTTTTAGTTCTAGCTGGATACAATTTGGCAAATGATGATGTAGAAAAAGTGATTCCAATAGCACATGCGATTGAGTTTTTTCACAATTTTTCTTTGATGCATGATGACATTATGGATGTTGCAGATCTGCGAAGAGGAAAACCTACTGTCCATAAAAAGTTTGACATAAATGCAGCCATTCTATCAGGAGATATGATGCTCATTTATAGCTACAAATTTTTAGAATCTTACTCAGATATTATTCAGGTAAGTCTATTAAAATTGTTTAATGATACCTTCGGAAAAATATGTGAAGGTCAGCAATTAGATATAGACTTCGAAACAAGAAATGATGTAACTATTTCTGAATATTTGGAAATGATAACCAATAAAACAGCAGTCCTTTTGGGTTGTGCGTTAAAAAGTGGAGCACTGATTTCTGGATTAAATGATGATGACCAGAATCATCTGTATGAGTTTGGAAAAAATATTGGTATTGCGTTCCAGATTCAAGACGATATTTTGGATGTATTTGCACCTTCAGAAAATTCTGGGAAGTTGCAAGGTGGTGACATCCTACAAAAGAAAAAAACCTATTTGTACTTAAAGTCTTTAGAGTTGTTGTCAGCAGAAAAAGCTTCGCGTTTAAGGTCACTATTTGAAGAAGATATCGAAGTTTCAGATGAGGATCTAATTGCCGAAGGAACACAATTGCTTAAAGATGCTCATGTGAACGTATACGCTCAAGAATTGAAAGAAAGTTATCAGCAATTGGCTATGTCGCATTTAGATGCCGTTACTGTAGATCAGTCTAGAAAAACAGAACTTAGAACATTTGCTCAAAGTTTACTAAATAGAGGGAAGTAGTTTATTTAGTAAGGCGTTAATTAGTAATGATTAATTTTCATTATAGAATTTTCAATGAGTATAAAGGCGAGTTACTAATTATTCATTACAAATTATGAATTAAAAATATGAAGTCAAAAGGTATTTGGTTTATATTAATTGCTTCATTTGCATTTGCGCTGATGAATTTTACAGTGAAGTATCTAGGAGACATGCATCCAATGCAAATTATCTTTTTTCGTGCATTTGGAACTTCCATTTTTATCAGTCCTTTTATGGTTTACAACAAAATTTCTTTTATTGGAAGTAATCCAAAATTATTACTTTTACGTTCATTAGTAGGGGTTACTTCCTTGGCTACATTTTTTATGGCTATTCAACGTATACCATTAGCGTCAGCGATTTCAATTAGGTATTTGGGTCCTATTTTCGGAGCAATATTGGCAATGATATTTTTAAAAGAAAAAGTAAAATTTGGACAATGGATAAGTTTCATAATCGCATTTTCTGGGGTATTGGTACTAAAAGGATTTGATATACGAATCGATTTTGTGAGTTTGATTCTGTGTTTGATATCTGCATTTTTTATAGGTTTTGTTTTTGTGCTAATTCGATATTTGGCTACCAAAGAGCATCACCTAACTATAATCAATTATTTTATGTTATTTTCCATAACAGTAAGTTTATTATTTTTACCATATTGGCGAATGCCTATCTCAGGAGAGTGGATTGCAGTGGGATTGATTGGTGTTTTTGGATTAGTAGGACAGGTGTTAATGACAAAGGCATTTGCTATCGAAGAGACTAGTGTACTAGCTCCTTTTAAATATATGGAATTGGTATTTGCATTTTTTCTTGCTTTGATTTTTTTTGGAGAAAGCTACACTTTGATTTCTTTAATTGGAATGTTGTTAATTATCTCTGGAATGCTAATAAATGTAGCAATCAAATCTAGAGAGAAAATAACTACCAACGTTCTCGGAGGTAAGTAGCACTATTTTATTTTGTTTTGATAACGTTGACTATTGATAAAGTATACACCTATAAATAAAATTGAGGCAGCTACCAAAGTTCTTCCCGTAATAACTTCATTGTTAAAATACCATCCTAAGAAAAGTGCAACTATTGGATTGATATAAGTACTTGTAGAAACCTTTTCTGGAGATACGTGCTGCAGTAAATAATTGAATGATGTAAAAGCAATGACGCTTCCAAAAATCACTAAATAGATCATAGATGGAATCATCATAGGAGAACTATTATAGTAAGTGTCCATGCTTACATCTTCGATGAATAAACTTATAATCATTAAACATATACCACCAATCCCCATTTGAATTCCTGTATTTAAAAATTGATTTTGAGGGATAGGTACTCTAGCTACAAATAGGCTTGCAATACCCCAAAAGATAAGACAGACGAAAACAATTATCAAACCGATTACCTCATTTCTAGTATTGATAAAATTGGATTGATTTATCAAAAGATACATACCTAACATTCCTAATAAGCAACCAAGAATTGACATCCATTTAGGTACCTGTTTGTCAACAATCCAAAGCATTAAAATGATCAGAAGTGGTTGCGCTGCCACCATCAATGACATCATCCCAGAATCAATATATTGCAATGCCCAACACATAAGACCATTGCCGATGGTTAAAAACATCACACCAGCAATTAGCGCATTTTTTAATTCTATCCTTGTCGTTTTTATGGGAATTTTTAAAAGGAACAATAATAAAAAAATTACCAATGCTGATAGTATAAATCTAGCTCCTGCCCAAAAGAACGGAGGCACTTCTTGAACGCCTAGTGCATTGACCAAATAAGTTGATCCCCATATGATATAGATAGAAAAAAAAGCACCGATTACCAGCAATTTATTTGGACTATTTGACATTGTTCGTTCTATAGTGATGCTGTATTAACAACGAATCAGATATTAAGTTTTAAGATAAAAATTTCTTTACATTCCACCATTGTTTTTCAATAGTAGCACCTTTGCGCTCATAGAATTTTACCGCACCTTCATTCCAATCAATAACCTGCCATTTTACCATTGTGCATTCTCTGTTTTTTGCTTCTGCTATAAATGCATCATACAGTTTTGATCCTATCCCTTGACTTCGATATTTATCATTTACAACAAAATCTTCAAGATAAAGCATCTTGCCTTTCCAAGTAGAAAAAGTATCGTAGTAAAGCATCATTCCTACTATCTCATTTTCAATTTCAGCGACAATTATTTCAAATAGTCCTCGAGCAAATTGTTCTTCATAATCCGATATAGATGCAGTTACTGCCTGAGGTTCTTTTTCGAATATGGCCAATTCTACAACAAGCTGATGCACTGCTGGAATATCTTCTATGGTTGCTTTTCTTATAGTCATATTAAAATTTGTTTTCTCAAGATAGAATTTGAAATTATTAAAATTGTAATTTCGAGAAATAAATATTCAACCATGAAAAATATACTATACTTTGCTTTTGCATTTTTATGCCTAATAAGTTGCCAAGAAAAATCTACTTCTGAAATTTCACCATCAGTAAGTCAAAATTCTGAAGAAACAAAAGCAACACAACTGCTTTCAAAATACACGCCATTTAAGTTAGAAGCAGATCTTTCACATTTGTCTGAAAATCAAAAAAAGATTGTATCAAAATTAATAGATGCATCTAAGATTATGGATGGTCTTTTTTGGAAACAAGCATATGGAGATAAGGATGCATTAATGAACAAGATTGAAGATGCTGACTTAAAAAAGTTTACCAATATTAACTATGGTCCATACGATAGGCTAGATGGGAATAAACCTTTTATCGAAGGAGTTAAGGAAAAACCTTTAGGTGCAAATTTTTATCCAGCTGATATGACAAAGGAAGAATTTGAAGCTGCAGAAATAGAGGATAAAACAGGATTGTATTCTATGATAAGAAGAGACAAAGATGGAAAGTTATATAGTATTCCGTATCACGAATACTTTAAAGATGAAGTAACAAAAGTTTCTAAGATCTTGAAGGAGTGTGCAGAATTAACAGACAATTATAATTTTAAAAATTATCTAAACAAAAGATCTGAAGCTATACTTAATGATGAGTACCGCATCAGTGATATGGCTTGGTTAGAAATGAAAGACAATATGATTGATGTAGTGATCGGTCCTATTGAAAACTATGAAGATCAATTATATGGTTATAGAACTGCTTATGAAGGATATGTGCTTATCAAAGATATGGAATGGAGTAAGCGACTATCAAAGTATGCGCAGTTTTTACCAGCTTTGCAAAAAGGACTTCCAGTTCCTGAAAAGTATAAAAAAGAAGAACCAGGCAATGATACAGACTTGAATGCCTATGACGTAGTTTATTACGCAGGAGATTGTAATGCTGGTAGTAAAACCATTGCCATAAATCTTCCTAATGACATCAAAGTACAATTATCAAAAGGCACAAGAAGACTACAATTAAAAAACGCAATGCGTGCAAAATTTGATAAAATATTAGAACCCATTGCAGATGAATTGATTGATGGAGCACAAAGAAAGCATGTCACTTTTGATGCGTTTTTTGCAAATACAATGTTCCATGAAGTAGCTCATGGTTTGGGGATTAAAAACACAATCAATGATAAAGGAGCCGTGTCAATTGCATTAAAAGAACACTATAGTGCACTAGAAGAAGGCAAGGCGGATATGTTGGGTTTATACATGATTAAGCAGTTGCATTCTGATGGTGAAATTGATGGAGATTTAATGGATTACTATGTCACTTTCATGGCAGGAATATTTCGGTCTGTTCGTTTTGGTGCATCTTCAGCTCATGGAAAAGCCAATATGATAAGATTCAATTATTTTGAAAAAATGAATGCCTTTACTAAGAATGAAGAAACTGGAAAGTACACCGTAAATTTTGATAATTTTGAAAAAGCAATGAATGCATTAAGCAGGGAAATTCTTATGCTTCAAGGTGATGGAGATTATGATGGCGTTGATAAATTAGTCAAGGAGAAGGGAATAATAAAAGGGGCTTTACAAGCTGATTTAGATATGTTAGCAGAAAAAGGAATTCCTGTTGATGTGATTTTTGAGCAAGGGAAATCTGTATTGGGATTGTAGGAATTTATATTAAAACAATCTTGACTTGATATAAAAAAACAAAGCCTCGGATTTCTCTCCGAGGCTTCATCATTTATATATTTATTGTCCTTTGATTTTTACTTCCTTGATCAAAGTTGCGTTCATACTTCGATCTTTTGGTAAATTCTGTACCTAAGACTTCTTCAAAAAGCTTTTTATATTTCTCGTGAATTGGTCCTGTAAATTTTTGACCGTTTATCTTAAGATACTTGTCAGTCAATTTTACTTTATAACTTGCTTCATTTTCAATAAGTCCATCTTCCAATAATTGATCGATCATTAGTTCATCAATATCTTTCAGAGCTTTATTGCTTTCCAATAAATCTACATTAATATCCGAACCTAAATTTTGTAAGGCAATCATTTCTTTAATTTGTGACGAGCTTAATTCTTCGAATTCACTAAAATCAAATTTTTCAATATTGTCTATAAGGTCTGTCAAGTGAGTTGGTAATTTAGAAATGATGGTATAATTTTTATCTTTCAAAAATTCATCCATATCAAAAGATTCTCCAAATTCAAGATCCATATGCTCTTCCATAAATTTGTCAAAATTCAATTTTACCGTATCTCCTTCTTCAATTTTAAACCAAGTAATACTTTGATCTTCTAATTCTAACATTTGTGTAAGATCATTTTCTTTTTCTAAAATGTCTTTTAGATTTGAAGGTAAAGTAGGTGGACTTGGCGGAGAAGGTGGCGTTTCAAAATCTTTTGGTGGATTTGGTGGTGTTACTTCTGGATATGGGGGAGCAGCTGGCGGAGAAGGAATTTCAATTTCCAACATCTTTTTATATATTTCATCAGACTTAGCTATTGACTCTTTGATGATTTTTTCAAATTCAGAAAATGCTTCTTTTTGTATCACCTTTCCATCTATCCATAGCTTAACAATCTCTCCATCTTCCACATCAAGATCAATGCGCTGATTATTGTGATTATACCACATTATATCTCCTGTTTTTATTCGATCTAAATCAGGAATGGTATCTATGAGTTCTGACCTTATAAATTCCGTTAGACTATCTGTGGTGGTGCTATTTTCTACCTTTGTTTTTTTATTAATTTTTTCAATATCAATATTGCTTTGTACATCCGCAATCTCATTTTCGTATAAATGATATACAGATTTATCAATGAGAATTTCATTAACTTTTAAGTATTCAATTTCACCATTGGTTTCTTTCATTTCTATGCGTCTATTATCATTCTCACTATAATATGTGCAACTGGTATTTGTAGCATTGACTTCCGATGATTTTATAGTAAAGTCATGTTCTGGTGTGATAGCAGCAATAGATACAGTAACTATTAGTGCAAGCAGAACCATGATAGATATACTCTTTTCTATGATTCTAGGCTTATTCGTAGTGGGGACTAAAATTCTTTGCACCCTAGAAAGAAAATTATTTTTATTGGCAAATCCCAACGCAAGTCTCGGAGTACCCAATTTGAATGCTTGCATCTTAACCAGTGCTTTTGCATATTGCATTTTTCTATTGGTGACGGATACAGCCATATCGTCACAACATTTTTCTCGCTCAATCCTGATTTGATTTGATATCCACCATATGCCAGGATGAAAGTAAAATACTGTTTCCACAATACTTTGCATGATATTTATTATGTAGTCGTTTCTTTTGATATGACTTAATTCATGAGCAATGATTGCTTCTATTTCATTTATTGTAAGAGAATTTATGACACCTACAGGAAACAAAATCACTGGAGTTATACACCCAAAAGTACTAGGAGATAAAATTCCATTTGATTCAGCAATGATGATATTTCTTGCGATTCCAAATTTTGCTTTAGCTTTTCTTATCAACGCCAATATTTTTTCATCAACGATGGGCAAGCAATTTTTTCTTAGACTGAAAACTTGAGTGAAACCAATAAGCAATTTTGAAGAGAATAAAATAAATCCTACCAACCAGAAAATGAAAATACTTACAATGTTTGAATTTATCCAATGTAGGTAAAAATCAAAAATGCCTATAGATAATGGACGTAACTCATAACTAGTACTTATGACTTCTCCAGTTACAGTAAACCCAGTTGGAACTAATGGAGTAACGGGTGGTTCGTAACATAAATAGAATGTAAGAATGCTTGATAAAACCAAAGTAATCATTCCACCCACTAAAGATATATATCTCACATTTGCTTTTGTATCTGATATTACTTTTCCAAGTAAATAACAGATTATTGTAATGATACTTATTTGCCATATTGAATGAATAAAAGTCCATCCTAAAGCTTCCAATATTGGTTCAGAAATTAGATTTGAAAATTGATTCATGATTTTTTCTCGTTTTCAAGTTTAGTAATTAATGCCTTTACTTCATTTAATTCTTCTAATGATGCATCGTGATTTCCTAGTGCTTGCAATACCAAATTTTTAGCAGATCCGCTAAATGCAGTATTCAATATTTTTGCAATTATTCCTTTTTGAGCAGATTCTTGAGATACATTGGCAGCATATATATGCGTCCTTTTTTCTTCGTTTCTAGTAACCAATTTTTTTTCCAGCATGATTTGCATCAATTTTAAAGTAGTTGTATAACCTGTTTCTCTTTCTTTATTTAAAAGATCATTGATGTGTCTTACTGAGCTTGGTCCATCTTGCCACAGAACTTTTAAAATTCCTAATTCTGATTCAGTAGGTTGAGGCTTACTATGCTTATTCATCATAAAATTTTTAATGCTGTTACAAGTATATACGAAATAATTCGTAGATCAAAATTTATCTACGAATTAATTCGTAATTAAGATTTTGTTAACAATAATGCTCAACAAAAAATCAAATTGACTTAAACGTTAAGCAATGCTGATTATCAGTTAATAAAAGATTAATGTTAATAAAAAAGTTAACATTATTCTTAAAATACACGATCTTGAAATAAATTTATTGTTCATCTAAAAAACATGAATCATGAAACGAATACTTTACACTTTAGCAATTTTTATAGGAATAAGTACCATTTATCCTACAATCTCTGAAGGACAACATGGTTCATATGTAACAAAGTTTGTTAGTAGATTTAAATCTATAAAGCGTCTAATGAACAAAGGCGATTACGAAACTGCAATGTTGGTCGCACGTAAAAGATTACAACGTCGAAAGAAAAGAACCAAAAATGTAAAATTTTTAGAAGAGTCATTTAGCAAATTACAAAAGCAAGATTTGAAGGAAATCAGTTTTCTAAAAGACGTAAATAAGCCAGAAAATTTGGATAAAATATACTACATCTATAGCATTATGGCTGATAGACAACACTTGATCGAACCATTATTACCATTGGTAAGCAAGGATGGTTATAAAGCCGAATTTAGATTTTTGAGAGTTGAAGAATTGATGAAGTCAACTTCTGCATTAGCAGCAAAGCACCATTATGATAATGCAATAAAATTATTAGCGCTCGCAGAAAAAGGTGATAAGTGGGCAGCAAGAAATGCTTATGATGCTTTGTCAGATGTCAATAAATATTTTGAACATTATAAAGATGTGTACCAATTGAAACGAAGAGCGATAGCATTGGGGAAAACAAGAGTATTGGTCAGATCTGCAAACACATCAAACGTATCAATGCCATTAAATTTGGAATCTGAATTGCTACACATGAATGTAAAACATCTTAATAGCAGATGGACAGAATTCTATACCACAAAACCTATAGGACATGAAATAGATGTAGTTTCAGAAATTGAATTAAGGGACTTCCATGTTTCTCCAGAAATAGAACGCATCAGAGAATTTGTGGAGTCAAAAGAAGTGCAAGATGGTTTTGAATATTTTTACGATAGCAATGGCAATGTTGCTAAAGATACATTAGGTAATGATATTAAAAAGCCTAAAATGATAACAGTATTTGCAGATGTTTTAGAGATAAAAAGAGAAAAAACAGCTATCGTTAGCGGCAACATTAAATTCTATAATAAGCATACCAACGAAATTTTACAAAGTAAATCTTTTACCGTAGAGTCATTCTTTAAAGACAATGCTTGTAGCTTTAGAGGCGACGAAAGAGCAATTTCTAACAATATAAATGTTCATCGAACGGCAATTCCAAAACCATTTCCAACTGATGAAATTTTAGCACTGGATGCAGCCGAAAAAATGAAAGAAATCATGAAGTCAGAAATGAAAAGATTTATCATATGATAAAAAATCATAATATTCAATAAATTGATAGGCAGTTCTTTGTGGACTGCCTGTTTTTATTGGGGTTAAAAATAAAAAGTGAAGAAATGTATCAAATTTGACATAAAGCATTACCTAATAACCATTCTTATTTTATACTTTTGTGTCATCATAGTTTCCCAAATATAATTTAAGGCAGTAAAGATTAAATAGGTATAGACCGTCTTGGTCTAGTGATAAGGTATACTTAAAATTTTTAACCGATGACTTTAAGGAGTTTGAACGCCCTAGCTTTAGTGGCGATTTTCTTAGTTTGTAGCCAAACTATTTTTGGGGGAAACCCATCGTATGTTTATTACAGTTTGGACAATTGTGCTTCAAACTTAGAAACAGGGACAAACATGGATTATTCTGAGTTTAGCCCAGAAATAAACAATGCACCCAATTGTACACAGTATTCTGATGTAAGTAATATTTACAGAATTTTTCCTGAAGACAATAGACATTCTTGCGCGCCAGGAATAGATGATAGACCAGCGATGTGTGTGTCATCATACATTGGATGCATAAATTACGAACCTGCTTACGAATACGCCATACGTTTTGATGTTACCATCGCTCCAGGCATTAACCAGCCAGCTGGAGAAATTACAGGATTACAATTTTATGAAACTGCTCCAGAGGAATTTCAATTTCTTGGGGGAATATCAGGACCTAATAATTATCCTACGCTTTACGCGTTAAGAGTATTGGTAAATGGCGAAGAGGTTTTTAGAGAAGAAGGTATTCCTACCACAAGAGATTGGACCTTAGAATCATTTGATTTTACAGATTATGATGCATTTGAAGTAAATGCTGCAACTACATTTAATTTCCAATTGATACCTTATTGTATTGTCGGAAATGGATATGCAACTGTTGCTTGGGATATTGATGAAGTAAGAATATTATCTGATTGTGGAGCAAATGCTGTTGGTGGTAATCTTAGCACATTAGCTGGAGAAACAGAGATAACGATATGTGCAGGCGATGGCGTATCAGACGCTTTTGATGTAAGTTTGACTGGAAATTCAGGACCAGAAGATTCATGGATCATTACTGATGATTCCGGAAATATTTTGGCATTACCGCAAGCACCTCCTTTTGATTTAGATAATGCAGGCGCAGGCGTATGCAATATTTACAATATTAGTTACGGTGGGGCAATGAGCGGATTAAGTGTAGACGGGAATTTGTCAAACCTCTCAGGTTGTTTTGGATTGTCTAATCCTATTGTAGTAAACAGGAATACAGTAAACGCTGGTTCAGTAACTTTTAATGGTCAATCAGCAATCGAAATATGTGTTTCTGATGGAGATCCAGATCTGATAACTCCAGTATCTGTGAATTCTTTGGCAGAGAATAATTTTTGGGTAGTGACAGATGATTCTGGGACTATTCTAGCTTTACCAACATCTTTTCCGATAGACTTAGACGATGCTGGAGTAGGTATTTGTTTAGTGTACAATGTGGGCTATTCAGGTGAGATACCTACATTTTCTGTTGGTGACAATATCTCATCTGGAGAATCTTGCTATGGATTATCAGTGCCATTAACAGTGCATAGATTAGCACTTTCTGGTGGTACAATTTCTGCAAATGGAGAAGACAGTTTTATCGTTTGTACTTCTGATGGATTAGATGATGTAATCAATGTAAATGTGACTAATCAAAGTGGTTCTTTTTTCCAGTTTGTAGTCACAGATGAAGCTGGTGTAATATTGGATGTTCAATCTGAATCAACGTTTAATTTTGAAGGCTTGCCAGAAGGAATTTGCCTCATTTGGCATATGTCATATTCAGAAAACTTTCCTGACTTATTGGTTGATACAAATGTATCAGAGTTGACAGGATGTTTTTCATTTTCAAATTCAATTACCGTAGATAGCCAATCTCAAGAGGCAGCAATTATTTCAAATCCTTTAGGAGATGAATTTGAATTATGTATAAATAGTGTAGCTTCTGGTTTAGTGGATGTTTTTATAACGGGAAATATTGGAACAAACAATGCATGGTTGATTACTGATGAAAGTGGCGAAATAGTTGCTTTGCCGACTGCACCACCTTTCGATTTGTCAGAAGCTCCTTCAGGTACTTGCAGAATTTATAATATCAATTTTAATGATAATTTAGCTATACCAGAGTTAGGAAATAATGTTTCAGAATTAGATGGATGTTATGGAATATCTAATGCAATTACTGTCCACAGAGATAGAGTACAAGGAGGGACAATTTCTTCTTCCTTAGGATCTAGTTTTAGTATTTGTGTCGGTGATGGAGAAGAAGATTTAATCAGCATTCAAAGAACTGAAAATATTGGACAATTTTCTCAATGGGTAATTACTGATGAAAATTTCAATATAGTAGATCTTCCTGATTCTTCACCTTTTAATTTAGAAAACGCTCCAGTAGGCATCTGTTATATTACAAGTGTAAGTCACAACGGAGATATTTCTGGGCTAACAATTGGAGAGCAAGTAGCCGACATTTCAGGATGTTTTGGCGGTTCAAACTTAATTGAGGTTAATAGAACTAGTACTGATGGAGGTACTATATCTACAGCTAATGGTACAGAATTAAGTTTTTGTGTTGGAGATGGTCAAGATGATTTTATTACAGTAGATTTAGCGGGTAATTCAGGCGATAATTCAGCATATGTAATTACGGACGAATTAGGAAATATCATTAATGTTACAAGCGCTTCTATATTCAATTTTGAAAATGCTCCTACTGGGAATTGCTACATTTATCATATCAGTTATGCAGATGATTTGCAAGGTTTAGAAGATGATGAAAATATAAATAACTTAATAGGTTGTCACGATTTTTCAAATAGAATTACAATACAAAGAAATGCGATATCAACTGTTTCTATAGCTTATGAAGGAGGAGGAAATTCTATTTCTATCTGCCAAGGTGATGATTTAGATGACAACTTAAGTGTCATTCTTACAGGAGAAACTACAGACACGGGCCTTTGGATTGTTACTGATAATAATGGAGACATTCTTGATTTACCTTCAGGACCTCCATTCAATTTTGAAAACGCTGGACCTGGAGTTTGCCTAATACAATATGTAAGTTATGCAGGAGATTTTAATGGTGCTGATATTGGTGAAAATATTGCAGATCTATCAGGTTGTTTTAATGTTTCAAACCCGTTAACTGTTATTAGAATTGGTGTAAATGCAGGAACTTTATCTACAGACCAAGAAACTACTATATGCGTTAGTACGCCGATAAATTCAGAAATTACTTTCAATGTAGAAGATGCAGACAGTCAGTTGATGACTTTACTTGTAACGGATGTTGAAGGAAACATTCTTAACATCCCAAATAGTCAAACAGTAAATTTCGGCAATCTTGATACAGGCTCTTGCTTTGTCTGGAATATGTCTTATGTAAGTGGTTTGTCAGGATTAGAGATCGGAGAAAATGTTTCTAATTTTAGTGGTTGCTACGATCTATCGAATGCAATAGAAATCACCAAGTTAGGATTAGAAGCTCCAGAAATAACGACAGAACAAGGGAATAATATTACCATCTGTTCAGGAGACGGAATCAATGATTTTCTTGACATAAGCACAACAGTATCGTCCAATTTTAATTATTGGGTTATAGTTGGTACTGGAGGAGTAATCCTTTCAGTCATGGATGGACCAAGCTTTAATGGAGAGCAATTTGATGCAAATTCTTGTAGAATATTCCAATTGAGTGCTTTAGAAGAATTGGATTTATCGGTGAATACAGATTTTCAATCATTAGATGCATGTTTTGTTGTTTCCAACCCAATCACAGTGATTAAAGAGCAAGTGAACGGTGGCATCATTTCCACCAATGGATTTACAACGGTTGATGTATGCGTCAATGATGGCAGTGCCGATATTGTAGAAGTAAATCTAACAAATGAAATTGGTGAAAACACCCAATTGATTATCACAGATGAAGACGGTAATATTTTAGATTTGCCGACAGGCTCAAGTATCGATTTTGAAAGTGCAGGAGTTGGGGTATGTTTGATATGGAATTTAAGCTATCAAGATGGATTAACAGGATCTACAATAGGTGCAAATGTAGAAAACCTTGACGGATGTTATAGCTTATCAAACTCTATTAGAGTAAATAGAGATTCAGTAGATGGAGGAGATTTAGAACTTGCAGGAGGAGGAACAACTCTGACAATTTGCAGTGGAGATGGAGATGAAAATATTGTCTCTGTAGAATTGGATAATCAAATAGGTCAAAACTTTGGTTGGGTCATTACTAACCAATCTGGAGAAATTATCGATTTACCAGCAAGTCCACCGTTTAATTTAGAAGGAGTACAAGAAGGTCAATGTAACATATATCACTATGCGTTATCAGGTACTGGAGTAAATTTTGAACTAGGACAATTGCTTAGCGGATACACTGGGTGTTATGATCTTTCTAACCCTATTATGATTACAAAGATTTTAGTTTTAGGTGGAACATTAACATTTGCAGAAAATAGCAATACTCAGATTTGTTACTCTGACAATATTCCAGAAACCATTTCTGTATCTTTAGAAGGCAATACTGGACTAAATTCAGTTTATTTAGTTACATCTTTAGATGGAACTATATTGATGTTACAAAATAGTCCAGATTTTGATTTTACAAATAGCACAACTGAAGATTGTCAGATATGGCATGTATCATATGATGCTGCTTTGTTTGGAGCGGTAGTGGGACAGAATGCTGCTGATTTAGTTGGTTGTTACGCATTTTCAAACCCAATTGCGATTATTAAGTCTAATGCGCCAAAAACATTCATATCTGCTAATGGAGGCTTAACAGAATTAAATATTTGTACTAACGATAATGAATCTGACCTGATAACAGTTTTAGTAGAAAGTGGACAATTAGATAATTGTCAATTAGTATTGGTGAATGAAAATGATGATATTATAGAAATCAGCGATAATAATACTTTTGATGTGTCTGGTTTTGCAACTTCTAATTGTCAAATTTATAATGTATGTTATGATGATGATATAATAGGATTAAGCATAGGATGGCCGATAGATGGGATTGTAGGATGTCACACATTATCAAACCCAATTAATGTTGATAAAAGATTTGTTGAAGGAGGAACGCTTACTACTGGAAGTGGATCGAGCGATTACTATGTATGTTTAGGAGATGGAGCATTATCTGAGTTGGAAGTTAGTTTAACTGGAGATACCAGTCATGGTGACATTTGGGTTATTACAGATATGGATGGAATAATTTTACAGATTCCTTTTGGTCCTCCGTTTGAATTTAATGGTTTATCAGAAGGCGATTGTCAATTATGGAGTCTTGCTTTTGATGGCCCAATCGGAGATGTGCAAGTAGGAGAACATATCTCTAACCAAGAAGGATGCTTTGATCTTTCCACTCCTATTACCATCCATAAAGAAACGGTAAACGGTGGAAACTTAACTACTTCTGATGGATTAACCCAATTTGAAATTTGTGCTGGCGATGGACAAGCAGATCCTTTCACAGTAAGTTTAACAGGTGTACCAACAGGTTCTGGTTCTTCGGATTTTATAGTTACCAATCCACAAGGGACAATTATATCTTTCCCGACAGGACCTACTTTTGATTTTAACAATAGTCTGGCGGATACTTGCTTGTTGCAAAACATTCATTATTTGCCTGGGTTGACTGGTTTGTCTTTAGGAAATAATACAGATGATCTTAGTGGTTGTTTTGATTTGTCAAATCCTATTACGGTGATAAAGAATCATGTAAATGGAGGAAACTTAACATTTAACGATGGTACTACAAGCACAACTATTTGTTCTGGAGACAATGTACTAGATGATATTAATGTAGTCAGATCAGGAAATACAGGAAACAACTGTGGCTGGATTGTAACTGCAACCAATGGAGATATATTGGCCATCCCAATTGCCACACCGATAAATTTTGAAGGACTAGCAGGTACTTGTCAAATCTGGAACGTTTGTTATTCTGATGATAATTTAGAACATTATGCAGTAGGATTTAATATTTCAAAATTCACTGGATGCTTTGATTTGTCAAATCCATTGACAGTAAACAAAGATGATGTTGATGGTGGAGAACTAACCACAGCAGATGGAGAAACGGAGATTAATATTTGCGTTAGCGATGGAACTTCTGATGCTTTTGGAGTAAGTCTTTTAAATACTGGAAACGGAACAGACACTTGGATAGTGACAGATCAAGCTGGTATGATTCTAGACATTACCGCAACTCCTCCTTTTGATTTTGAAGGCGCAGGTGCAGGCGTTTGTTTAGTATGGAATATCAATTTCCAAGGAGGATTAACAGGATTGTCTGTTGGAAATAATACTGGAGATTTAGCTGGATGTTTTGATCTGTCTAATCCGATTAGAGTAAATAGATTTGATGGCGATGGTCCATGTACCGCAGCACCAATAGTTACAAAAGGAGAGATCCTATTCGAATTATATCCTAATCCTGTTCAAGATGAATTACGTTTAAATTTGAAAAAATTCCCTAGCACAACAGGTAGAATTATTATCTATAATATTTTAGGCAATGTGATGGACGAAATTGATTTACAGATTGATAGAAAAAAATACGCTTTCGATATAACTCAATATAATGAAGGAAATTACTTCCTAAAAATAGAAGGCGAAAGACATGCTAAGCTTAAAAAGTTTACTAAAGTAAAAATGTAATCCCAACATATTTTAAAAGAAAAAAAGCTGTTCAGAAATGAGCAGCTTTTTTTATATGGATAATACAAAATTTGTACTAATTAAAATTTAAGCAGTATCTAAAATGATTGAGGAACAAACTTTAAAGTCTGAGTATCTGCAGCTAATAAACCTTAGTTATGGCGAGCATTCTAACGAAGAGATTCCGATTTTTATAAATTTAATGTAAGACAATTAATGTTATAAATTGTATAATACTAGAAGTAGACCAAACCTTTTATAGAGAACTTACGATGTATACATTAATCAACTTCCTCTTTATAAAATTTATTAAAACAAAACAAGTTCTTATGAAATTTTTACCAACGTTAAAATTAACTGCTTTATTATTGCTTCTTTTCACCATTGGTTGTAGTTCAGAAGAGGAAACATTTATATCTCAAATTTCAGGTGATTATAGTGTCAATCAAACATGTCTAACCAATGAGATAGAAAACCAAAGTGAAAGCTATACAATTAGAGTTTCAAAAGGAGATTTCGAAAGCGAAAGAAGAATTGAGGTCTCAAACTTCCACAATGAAGGTCAAAGTTTATTTGTTGATTTGGATGGAGACGTTTTTGATTTGACGGATTATCCGATTAATATTGATGGAAAAGATTTATTGATTAAAGGGGGTGGAGAATTTATGGTTTTTGACAACTTTACTTCGTTAAATTTAGTCTACGAATTAAGATCAGATTCATCTATAATTGAAACATGCATAACTTTCGGAACAAAAATCTAGATATTGTTTGTAATTCTCAGTTAAAATCCAAATAAATTATTGACAATAGAATATAGATATAAAAGCTGTTCAGAAATGAGCAGCTTTTTTTTATGTCTTAGCAGGAATTAAAACGCCGCAATCCTTGATAAAAAGAATTGCGGCGTTTAACCCATTATACATAAAGCTGTGAGAGAAGGATTCGAACCT
>JAHDBF010000059.1 GCA_020630525.1 Saprospiraceae bacterium | reverse complement strand
CGCCTTTTTTATGAAAGCCTCGCAGGTTAATTCCTGTGGGGCTTTCTCCTTTTATATCATAATGCTAATTGATCTGTAAATGCAAATGATCATCGTGTCTAACTGAATGACAACCTTGAAATCTAATTTTTTCATCACTTAAATGAAGTCGTTTTTTAAGATTGGGTTCTAGAAACACTTTTTGCGTATTAGGGTTTCTTAAGATAATATCAATAAGAAATTTTGAACTTATTAAATCAAATTCTAGATCATTTCTGACACCTAGTGTGAAATATTTTGCAAAGTCATAATACCAAAATCCTTTAGATTTACAATATGTCGCATAGTTAGTTTCATTTTTTAATGGTTCAATAAACGAACCATACCCAGAATTTGAAGGTTTAAAATTCCCGCTAACATTGTTTTTGGTATAGTAAAATGAGAGATCTACTTTTTTCCCATCATCATGACTCAAATGAGGTAGCAAAGGAAATCCATCAATAAAAGGAAAGTTAGCATCTAAATAGGACAATTTTAAATGCTTATTATATTGGTTTATCCTATTAGCAATTATACCTAAATCTTCTTTTAATCTTGGTTTAACATAATGTCTGTTTAACATTGGTGTTATTAAAGTATGTGGTTTAAGGTTCTTAGAATTGAATATTGGAAGTGGTACACGTCCATTTATTTTAGCAAGCTTAGGAACTATTAATAAAGAACAGAAAATATAAATTGAAATAAAGGTTACAAATTTGAATGGTGTAGCAACTTTATATTTTGATAATTTAAAGAAGCATTCATTTATTACCCAAATTAACCCACCAATTTGAGTTAATATAGTGAGCAATGTTGCTATTAAAATTTGTTTTATTATATAGATATTCTTGATTCGTTTTTTATAAAACGATCAAAATTTGAAATGCCATATCTAATGTTAGAAAAAAAATAGTATTAGAATTTAGTCACAAACTGTGAATAGATAGTCCCATTTTCGCAAGTAAGTCTAACGATATAGTTTCCGTGTGCATCATTTAGTAAAACATTTACCATACTTGATGCATTTCCACTATAAATTAGTTTACCAAAACAGTTAAATACTTGTACTATAAAGTTTTGATTTGGAACTGAGATTGTGATTTCTGATGATGTTGGATTAGGAAAAATACGTATATCGTGTTCCTCAAAATTTTCATTATTATTTAGAATACTACATGCTTCATCTATATTATCGCAGTATGTTCGGGCGGCAAGAGAACAATCTAAAATAAAAGGATTTACTTTTGATTCTTGATATTCAGCGATCATCTCATTTCTTTCCCATTCTTTTTGATCTACAGGATCAATGATATGCCAATCACATAATACGCTTCTTTGTGATTCAAAAAAATTGGCATCTGCAGCGTCAGCTTCAGCTTTATACATAGTATAAAAGTAAAACATTGCTCTTGCAATATTTCCTTTAAAATCTTCTCTCGGTTCAAACGCTCCATTTATATCTTCCGAATAGAGGTCAATATCCTTTGTTGGAATAGAATTTAAATTATTGTTTAGATAAAACCAATCCATGGTTTCATCATCTGGAATTTCATCAAACCTATCTGCACCTCTGGATGAATTTACAATTGATCTAGTAGGATATAAATGATGCATATCAGATAATGCATTTCCAAATTCTGCACCTTTGGACCTCGGAAAAGCATGTTCAGTGTTTATTCCATCAGAAGAACCATTTTGATAAGCTGATACAGTGGGATCAGCACCTTCTTCCAATGTCACAGAATGACCAGTATAAACACAACTCAAAATTTGGTCTTCATTATAAATTGTACCAAATAATATATCCCTTGCGTTATCATAATTTGGTATTATGAAAGGCTTATAAACTTCAATCAAATTCTCCAATAGAAGATCATCCTCGAGATCAGTAAAAACTGGAATATGATTATACTGACTAAGTAGGCAGCTATATGAAAAAACCAATAATAGTAAACTTTGAAAATAGCGCATTGCGCAAAGATACTTAATTCAAATATCCCTTGGCGAAAAGAATTCCTTTCTTGGCATCATATCCTGGTTTTACTCCAGAATGAATTAGGGATCGTTTGTAAGCATTGATCTTTGTATCAATTATATAGATTTTACAACCTAAGGCATGTTTTAATTCTGGATGATTTTTCTTCCAACAGTTTGCCATTTCTACAACTGTGGTGTTGTAATCCTTTTCCCACTTTTTACCAATAACAACCTCGATAGTGATAATTCCAGATTTGTAATCCAAAATTTTGGAAGATAATCCATATCCAACTCGATAGTACATATCGGTTTCTATAAAATGCTTTCTATTTATTTCATCAATATTCATAGATGTTAATAGAAATGCTAAAACTATGCCATAATACCGCTTAGATTAAGAGAATTTTAAATATGAAAATGCATTAAAATGATAAGCCAGAGCCAATAGCTTCCAAGTTAAATGTCAGAGAATCAAGTCATAACTCCAACAGAAAATTTCCCCAAACCCAGCCTTCCTGCCCAGTGTAACTAATTTTACACCACTTGCCAGCTTTGCCATCTAGGTAGTAGGTTTCTGTATCATAAAATAGAATATCTACCTGGCTTTCGCTAGGAATGTGTAGAATTACATCAGAAACTAATGAAGGTTCAGACCTAAGATTTAAGGTATTACCAGATACTTTAACAATCGCTTTTTTTACAGCTTGGTTTCTTCCTTTAAGTTGAGATTCTAACTCTTTAATAATAGAATCTTTTTCTATTATTTTAAGTTTAAGGCTCTCAACTGTTTCTTTGGAAGAACCCACAGTTGAGACACCTTTTCTTATTATTTCTATGGGGCTGAGTTCTAAGTATATGCTTGCTAATAACCAAATGGCAATTACACCAAACAATACATAACCGACTATTGATAATCGGTTATTCTTTTTTCTAGAACTTTTGTAAGAATATTTGCCCATTAAACTTTTGCCAATTCACCTTTTAAGTAATCAATCACATCTACCTCTATAGAATCTTGCCCTCTTAATTGAGATAAGTACCAGCTTACCCAATCTCCTAAATGAACGAAATATATTGATCGCTCAATTAAGTTTTTACCCTTGGAATGAAGGTCCATAACGTTAGGTGTATACTTTTTAATGATGTTTTTATTGATATCCATTCTCACCTGATTTCTACTATAATCATCGCTGTTTCTAAAATAAATGACAGCCCATTGGTCTGAAGCATCTTTCCATCCGACAAGTTCATTATGATTCATTTCTGGAATAACGTGATGCCAACATAATTTTTTGGCATTTTCATTTATTTGCTGTCTAAATCTTATTGCTACCGATTCCATTCTATCTGTAGTATAGATGATAGGAAGTTTTCCATGTAAAAACTTAGCAACTTTCTTAGCTTCTTCTTTAATGTCTTCTTGGTTGTACTTTATTAAGTCAACGCTTGATTTGATAGACAAGAGGCTTTCGCTTGATATAAATCCTAATTTATTTAATACAACCAATTGCTGTACAGTGCTAAATCCAAGACAAGCTCTTGGCGAAGGCCAATCTCCAGGCAACTGAATATAATCATATCCTTTTTCTTTCGCGATTTCTATTAATTTCCCACCAGAACTGATCACTACAATCTTAGCTCCTGTTTTTTGAATGGCTTCAAATGAGATTAATGTTTCTTCGGTATTTCCAGAATATGAAGATGCAATTGCCAATGTGTTTTCATCAACATAAGCAGGTATAGAATATCCTTTCCCTACTGTGTAAGGGATAGAACATTCTTCTCTTATAAATTCTGCTACGAAATTTGCTCCAATACCAGATCCTCCTAAGCCAGCAACATAGACTTTGTTAATATCTTTGTCATGTGCTTTGATTTCAGCGTTTGAACCGATTTCTAATGCTTCAACAAGTTGTGCTGGAAATCGCTCGATTAATTTATTCATCATAATTTTACAATTGAATTCCAAAAATATCAATTAAATATTACTTCTGTATTAAATGGCAAGACACAATAACATAGGAAAAGCAGGAGAACAAGCAGTAAAAGCTTATTTGATTAAAAAAGGATATCAATTTATTACTCAAAATTGGAAAAGTAGCCACGCAGAGATAGATCTGATTTTTAAAGATCGCGATATTCTGGTTTTTGTGGAGGTAAAAACTAGAACAAATATTCATTATGGTTTACCTACTGAGTTTTTAAACGAAAAACAAGAAAAGTTAATAATCAATGCTTCTCAACGCTATATGGAATCCATAAATTACGATTGGGAGATTAGATTTGACGTAGTGGCAGTACTTGTTAATGATAAGCTTGAGGTAAAATCATTAGAACATTTTGAAGACGTTTTTTATTAAAGTTTACAGATTTTTACTGCTACTGTTGTTCCTGGATTTAGATCAGAATAATTTACAAATTGCTTATTTTTACTTTTATTAATTAATGCAAGCCGTTCATTTATTAAGTCTATCGCCACACTTTTATGTTTGGGATCATGTTTTTTAGTTTTTGACAATCCTATTCCATTATCGCTTATGTTACAAACCAAATATCCTTTATTTGTCGTAAATCGAATGTCAATTTCCCCTTTGTAATCAATATTTTTAAATCCATGAACCAAACAATTTTCTATAAAAGGTTGTAATATCATGTTTGGAATTTCTACTTCTAAAAGTGCATCAGGAACCTCAAAATGAAATTCAAACTTATCCTCATTTCCAATTAAACATAATTCTAGATAGTCTGACAACAACCTGACTTCATCGGAAATGGTATTTACAGAAGCAATCGTATGATATAGATATTTTCTAAGAAACCTAGCCAACAAGTTAATAGATGATCTTGCCTTTTTTTTATCATCAATGGTGATTAATCCTTTTATCGAGTTCAACGCATTAAACACAAAATGAGGATTTAATTGTAACTCATGAAGCTTTTGTTGATTTTGTAAATTTTGGTTTTCGGACTTAAGTTGCTTGATCTTATTGGCAGTAATTTTTTGATAATTATTGTAATTCCAAAGTGAGAACAATGCCACAAGAATCGATAAGAATACTCCACCAAAGATTATATACCAAAGTGAGTTTGACTTTTCTAAGGGTTTTGTACTGTAGGGAATTGTAACAGGTATAGATTGGATTTTGTCATTAATAAATGCTTTGATTTGTAAATTATCTATGGATAGATTATTCGCTGTGATAGATGTATTATTGCTGAATGCAATCCAGGATTCACTACGATTTAAGTAGTACATTTTCACATTAGTTGGATCAGGTAGATAGGTGCTTAATGCATAGACATTCAAATTATCTTCATTGCTAAACACTAAATTTTCTTGCAATTTTCCATTTACTAAGCATGATTTTGCATTAATTATCGGTGGATTTAAGTTTTGATTTTTTGTATAGTTGAAAATTCCGCCAGTAGTGCTAATCCATAGATTATTCCAATGGTCGATCGCATAGGATATGATATTTTGCAATTCTCCGATAAACGACACTTCAGAATTAATCCATAAAAATTGAAAAATCTTATTGCCAGAAAAAACATAAAACCCATCTTCAAAGCCCAAAATATCTGTAATGGTATTTGGCAATTTCCCGAATGCGGGACTTAATTTTTTAACAATATTATCCTGATAACACCAAAGTTCAGAACTACTTGCAATAATAATTTTATTATCAATGGTTGCTATTCCAATTATAGCATCTTGGATAGTGCATACTTCTGAATTATTAGCGTTGTACAATGTATTTTGACTAAAAGAGAAATCTGCGCTTTTATGTGAATTAGAATTATTTGTTGGCTCAATTAAACTTATGTTTATTCCATCAAATAGATAACTGAGTTCGTTTTTGTGCTTGAATATAAGTTTGCCATTTTCTAATGATTGAATATCGACAATGTCAGAAAGAGGCAGGCGTAAAGAAATCTGACTGAAAATCGCGTGCGCTTCAATCAAAAAAAATAGTATTATAAAAACAATCCTCATATGTTGGGATTTAGGACATAAGTTAAATGCTAGATAACTTTTTTTATAAAATGCCAATTCTAAAAATATCTATTATAACTTAAATAACGAAAAGTAATAGCTTTACTCCAAGTAGCTATTAATATTTCATATATTTTAATTTTTTACGAAGAAAACACGATGAATTTAGACGAATTAAAAGAGAATTGGGAAGGTTTTGCAGAAGATGATCCTATGTGGGCAATATTAACGGAACCCAATAAAAAGTCTAATAAATGGGAAAAAGCAGAATTTTTTGCAACGGGTAAAAATGAGATTAATAAACAGCTTGCTATTATATCGGATGAACTAAAAGTCGATCTAGCGTTAGATCATGCACTCGATTTTGGTTGTGGAATGGGACGATGTTCCAATGGATTAGCTCATCATTTTGAAAAAGTAACAGGGGTTGATATTTCTTCTGTTATGATTGAGAAAGCAAAAAAGAATGCAGTATTTCCAGAGAAAACACATTATCAAGTAAATGTAGTGGATCATCTAAAAGTTTTTCAAGACAATACATTCACCATGGTGTTTTCGGTAATTGTACTTCAACATATTCATCCAAAATATGCTAAAAAATTTATTGCAGAATTTCTAAGAGTGTTAAGAAAAGATGGCATACTGTTGTTCCAAGTACATACATCTCGGAGATATAAATCTATCGTAGATTATATAAAATCACTTGTACCCCAATCCATTAAAAATAATATTTACGCAAGATTAAATAAGGATAAATATGTCATGGAATTGCATCATATCCCTGTCAAAAAAATTGAAGAAATTATAGTAAATGGAAAAGGCAGAATTTTAAAAAGAAAGGACGTAAATATTCCAAATGGATATACAACTTCTTGGTTTTATATTAAAAAATTATAAATAAAGACCAAGCGCAATAAGCATAATAACCATTGAGCAAACCCCTACAATATGTTTGTGTTTAATGCCAATTTTGGACAATAAGAATATTACAATTATCATCAACAGAATTATAATAACTTGTGCTACTTCTACCCCCAAATTGAATGAAAATAAAGTCATTACTAAACTATCTTCTCGTCCAATGATGGCTTTAAAGTAATTGGAAAATCCAAGACCATGTATCAAGCCAAAAAATATAACCAGAAGATATTTGGGATTAAACTTCTGTTTGCGCATTAGCTGAAGCAAGTTGTCAATACAAGATGCAATTATTGTTGCAGGAATTAATTTTTCTATCAGCGATGGATTAATATTAATGAAACTAAGGCCTGAAAGTGCCAATGTTAAGCAATGTCCAAGCGTAAAGGCAGTAATAAGAATTAATATCTGCCTTGTAGTTAAAAACCCCCAAAGACAAGCTAGACTAGCAATAAATAGAATATGGTCATAACCATCTATATCAAGAATGTGTTCTACTCCAAGCTGAAAATAGGTGGCAAACATATTTTTAGCTTAGCTTTTTTAGCTTAGAAAAGTGTGAAAACATCCATAAAAGACTTCCGATCGCAAAAAAGTAATGATTGAAAGGTGCAGGAATGAAAAAATAAAGAATAAAAAATAAGATTCCTAGTCCAATAATAAACAGTTGAAGGCTAGAAATACCATTTTTTAATTCATTAAACAAAGAAAAAAGTAGTACACTCGCAGCAATACTAAGCATGATAATATCAAACATTAGGTGATTTTCTTCATGACCACTTAATCCTATAAATGCATATAGAATAGGCACTGCTAGACAATGTACAGCACAAATTCCTGATAAAACAACGCCCAATAAATTAATTTTCTGATCTTCCATAAATGCAACAGTGTTGCAAATATAGGTTAAACTAGGCTGAGTTGCAATTGTCGCAAATACCTTTTAAAAAGATATTTGTTTCAAAGACTGTATAATTGCTTCCAATTTTGACATTTGGTGGTTGAATATTTGTCAAGCAGTTGGTTTCATTGCATTTTATGCACTCAAAATGAATGTGGTCATCTTTATGCTCATCTACTTGACATTCATGGGTGCATAACGCATATTTAGCGTTTTCAGAAGAATCAAATACGCGATGAATAATACCAGACTCCTCAAAAGACTTTAACGTTCTATAGATAGTTGTCCTGTCTAAATCAAAATTATCAAAATAACTTTTTGGTATCGCACTATTAGAGTTAGTAAATACAGCCAAAATTTTAAGCCTAACTTCTGTAGATCTTAATTTGTGCGTTTTTAATAATTTTGATTCTGTAGACATATATAAGTTAAGTGTTAAATCTACTTTTTATAAAGGATTTTGCTAAAATTACTTATTTTTGTGTACCCATTCTACTGAACAATCCATTATATAACAATTAAATGAAACGATTTTCTTTAAAAGAAATTCCATTATTTTTATTTAGCATAATCTGGATATTTTTCCTTTTTACGGACTACGTGAATAAACATCCGACGTATTATGAGTCTGTAGAACATTTTCAATTACCAATATTACTTGGCATTTTTATCTTAGTTTCAGGACTCTGTGGATTTCTAATGTACAAGTCAAAGTTTCAAAGAATATACAATGCAACTGGGATTTTTGTTCTATTTGCTATTGTTTCGTTTTCAATTGTCATACTGTTTAGAAAATTTTCTGAGGTAGAAACTTCTATTGCAGAGGCTAGTAATTATGTTGTTAGTGGAATACTTTACTTATTTCCACTTTTCTTAATTTGGTTTTCTTGCTTTTCATTTGGAGATATTGCATTGCGTATTTTTAAATTTAAGATCAAAGAAAGTAGCAAAGCTCTGATATCATCGGCATTGGGGATAATGTTGATTACATTTTTACTATTTGTGTTTGGTGCGATGGGATTGTTATACAACTTTGTTGTTATACCAATTTTATTAATTCCAATAATAGCTAATTATAAGGTTAGCCTATCAGTAATAAAATCTTTGTTTTTAAAGCCTTGGAGTTCGGAAAATATTGGTAGTGCTCGTTTTATTACAGGAATGTTGATAAGCTTACTGGTAATCTTTTTGACTATAAATTACTTGGGAGCAATCAATCCATTTCCAGCAGGATTTGATTCGCGTAATTATTATGTGAATATCTCTAAGTTACTAAACGATTACAATGGTCTAGTTGCTGGATTCCAACCGTACAATTGGTCATTATTTATGTCTATTGGGATAGTTGGCTTTAATAGTATAGAGATAACCTTATTGATTTCATTTAGTGTATTTATTTTGGCATTATGGGCAGGCTATGAGCTATGTAGAAATTACCTTAACATATCACTAAATCATACGCTTTTAATTTTATTGTTGTTTACAGTGCTACCTTCTATTTTTAATCAGATGTTTATAGAATTGAAAGTAGATTTTGGTTTATTGTTCATCCAATTGTGTAGTATATTTTTGGTTATTGACCTTGTAGAAAAAATAAGGAAAGATAAAGATGAATGGTCAAAAGAGTTGTGGAGTGCATTGGCATTAATTGCTATTTTCTCAGGATTTAGTATTGGTATAAAACTAACACACTTATACTTACTTTTTGCGATAGTGTTATTACTATGGTTTATAAAGACCAAATATTTTGGATTTTTAGGTATGTTTTTTCTCGTATTAGCCGTCATCTTTTTTGCAAAAATTGACGAAGTTAGTGGTATGAGTTCTTATCATTTAGGCGTGTCTTATCAGCGATTTATATACTTAGGATTAAGTATTTTATTTTTCGGTATTACATTTATCCAAAACCGAAAAACATTTATAAATACGACAAAAGTTACTTTAGTTATTTCTTTTTTAGCATTGGCAGTTTTTGCACCTTGGATTGTGAAAAATGGAATTTCTGCAAAAAGAATTAATGTTAGGTCTTTAATATTAGGTGAGAACCCAGGACCAGATATTAACATTAAGAAGATTGATGAAAATTATAAAGCTAAGTACAAGAAATGAAGAAAATAAGACTAAGCTTTAATCTAAATTTGCTGCTGTTAATAATTTCATTTTTATTAACATCTTCTGACTTTTGCTTAGCTCAGCAAGGGGGAAACAACACTATTGACCATATAGAAGAAGGTGATATAAAAAAAGAAGAGGTACAGAGATATATCGGCTATGAAGATTTACTCATCCGATACTTAAGTCTACCTTATGATAACAGTATGAATATCAATGAACGAGGTAATTTTGTTGATATCGGTTTTATCTATTTGATGTTTTTACCACTGCTTTTGTTATTTGTTATAAAAAGCAGATTATTACGGATAACCATGTGTGCATTGATGGTATTTATAATGGTGATTTCAACATCCAACTCATTTATTTATAATGTCAACACAAAACGGATAACTAAAAATGTAGAAGGAAAATTAGAAAATCCTTATAAAGTTGATTTTAGCTCAGATCCTATTGGCTCAATTATCAATTATTATTATGAATTTAATAATCTCTTATATATACCAATAGCAGAAATAAGTTCAAATATAAGTGGACAATCCGATCACTCAACTTATCCAATATTGGTCTTACTATATGTATTACTAGGGTTTATATTTTTCCGAAAATTAAGCAATAGTGAAAAGCTGAATAATATTGCCATCGCTTTTCTTTTCTTCTCATATGCATTTTTCTGGTTGGTACTTTCTACTGGAATCATATGGTATGGTTTTTTCATGTTATTTCTCGGATTGGCATTGATTGTTATTTTATTGGATAAGCTAAAAAAAGAACAATCACCGCATTACAAATGGTTGAATTATTCTTTTTTGTCATTTTCAGGAATATGGATTGCGATGTGCTTTATCAGTAGGATTTCTCATATCAGTCCAGGCATCGCAGAAGATCAAAAAGGAAAAGGCATGTTTAATCCTATCATGTATGATTATAACACAGGAAAGAAGACTGAAAAGCAATTATTAGATAGAGTATATCCTGGATTTTATGAAGTCATAAATCGGATAAATAGGGATAAAAAAAGTTTGGTGTATAGAGTAGGTACTAGCTTTACTTACTTTGTTGACAATAATCATGATCGTGTTTTTATGGATAACCAATTGGGCTTTTTTAATAAATTGGCTAAACGATATCCAAATAAACAAGATTTAGCAAATGCATTAAAAGCATCTGGATTTAAATATATTATGATAGACTTGCATACCCCAACAATTGACAAAACAGACGAAAAAACATTGGTAAGGAAGTTTAATCAATTGATGGACTTCTTTAAAGAAAACCCAAATGTCGAATTGTTGGCAACGAATCGAGTAATAAATGTTAAAGATGCCGCTTCTGGACAAAAGAAACAATTTTTGGGTATATTTGGAGAAGTAGCATTCCATGGGTCTTATGCTATTTTTGAATTAAGATAATGAAAACGTATACTAAAACTACTGCGCTTAATAAAACCTACATCGTTTTACCTGCTAAAAACGAGAGCAAGCGTATTGAACCTGTTTTAGTAAAATTACAATTATTAGGGTTTAAAAATATTGTTGTCGTCAATGACGGAAGTGATGACAATACCAAAGAAGTTGTTGCGCAATATAAGGATGTAGTATTGCTAGATCACGTTATAAACCTAGGTCCAGGTGCATCTACTTTAACAGGAGTGAAGTACGCTGTAAAACAAGGTGCAGAGTATATAGTTACGATGGATGCCGATAATCAACACAATCCTGAAAATATTTTTAGCTTGATTGATACCATAATAGAGCAAGAAGCAGACCTTGTTATCGGGACCAGATTCAAACAAAAAAATAGCATTCCATTAACACGAGTAGTCTTTAATTTCTTCGGTAATATTATCAGCTTTTTTATTACTGGAATATTTTTATCGGACTCCCAATCTGGGATGAAAGCGCTAAGTAGAAAATTCGGAAAGCAATTGGAAATTACCTTTGATGGTTTTGAATTTTGTATAGAGATTATCAAGCAAGCACAGATCAATGATGCAAAAATTACTGAAGTTCCAATCGATGTAATCTATACTAAAGATACCATGAGTAAAGGTCAAAACTTTATGACTGGCGTAAATATGCTGATTAAATTATTTAATCCTTTTTAGTCCCTTCTTTGATTTTATCAAATTCTGATTGTTTTCTCAATAGAATATATTTTACAAATCTTTTAATATCAAACCAAAGAAAAAACTCTTGCTTTTTCATAATAGCAAATGAAGAAATCGGCTTGTGATTTTTTATGAATTGTCTTCTAGCTTCGCCAATTAATTTTCTATCATCAATACAAATTTCTTTGAATGTGCGTAAAAGCATTTTTAAATACTTAGGCCTCCATGCAAAAATATCTACAAGCAAAACCAATATATATTTAAATATAAACCAAGGCAAGTTTATCAAAACTACTGGCCAAGGCATCAACTTGAGATAACTATAAAAAATGCTTTTTTGTATCTTTAAAACATAGTCAAAATCAAAAACCTTTTTTACAGACTGACTAATTTTGTGATACACAACAGCATCATTGGCAGAGATACTTTTGTAGCCTAATACTACTGCTCTTACACCTAATTCTGCATCTTCATAACCAGTCTCAAAGTACGGATCAAAAAATCCAATCTTTTTTAGCATCTGAGCATTATACAGTGAAGCACCAGCACAACTGCCAAAATTTTCAGAGATTCCAATATGTTTTTTAGGGTCTTCTCTATGTGCAATTGGAATGATTTCTCCTGTGTTCAACATTCTATGACCTAAGTTGTCCAACTCATTGTGATTAAAGAAATTGATCATTTTACAAGCTACAATATCAGCATCATTTTCTTTGGCAGCAATCAGCATTTTTGATAACCAATCGGATGCGACTACAGTATCATTATTTAACATGATAATATGCTCAAACCGATTTTCGTAATTCGTGAAAACATAGCTTAGCATTTTGTTTGTGCCTTTGGTAAAGCCATGATTTTTATCAAATAGTAAGAGATCTATTTTATCATTGTTTTCATATTTTGATCTTAAATCAAGTTGGTTTTCTTTTGTTGAACCATTATCTGCAAGGATGATTTTAAAGTTTAGATTATCCATAGAACACAAAGAGTCTATGCAGCCATACGTGTCTTCATTGCCATTCCAATTTATGATTAATATAGGAGTAATCTGGCTCAAATTAGACTTTTAATTTTATTGGATAATAGCAAAATCTGTTCTGCTCTTTCGATTTCAAATTCTAAATATCGTTGATGACTTTTTTGTTTTAAGTCTTTTTGTAATTTGTTATCAGTGCTTATATTTTTAAATAAATTTCCTAATGCAGTAGCATCCTTTTTTTCAAAATACAAAGCAGCATCTTTTGCTATCGCTCTCGAAGTTGGAATGTCAGAAAGTATCAATGGTAATTTTGCGGCCATTGCTTCAATAATTGGAATACCAAACCCTTCATAGTTAGATGGAAAACAAAAAGCCAACGCATTGCCAATATATGTTAATAGTTTTTGTCTAGATACATAACCCAATAAATGGATTCGATTTTTGAATTTGCTGTTTTCTAATGCAGTATAGAATGATTCATTTTTCCACCCATTTTTACCTATGATTACTAATGCCAACTCATTGTCAACTGCTGCTACAATCTCAAATGCTTTGATTAGAGTATCATAATTCTTTCTTGGTTCAATTGTCCCTATAGAAAGTATAAACTTATTGGGGGTATGTGTTTCTGCATGGTTAGATGGTTTGGCGTTAAATATTTTTGGATAAATGACTGAAGATTCAATCTTTATTTTTGGAAAAACTTTAGCAATATCATTTTTTGTTTGTTCAGAATTAACAATTATGTGGTCTGATTTTTTTAAAATATTTGGTAATAACAATTTATGCATCACCTTACTTAACCAGCTGTGATATTCTGGAAACAAAATTGGCGTAAGATCATGAATGACGGTAATACGCTTAATTTTATCATCGAGATTATAAGGTCCAAAGTGAGCCAGTTCTATGACTATATCAGGATGGAGTCTATTGACAAGTTTTGGAATACTGGTAAACTGTCGCCACCTGAGGTGGAAAGGGAAATCCTTAATAGGAATAATATGGTGCTCCAGATGTGATAAGCTTTCGATCTTAGTAGAAGCAATTATCGCAAAAGAAAAATCTTTTAAAGCAGCAGTCAATTCTTGTATCAATTGTAATCCATAATAATGAATTCCTGAATCTTGAGTAGAAATGCTATCGGCTAAAAATATAATTCTCATATCAGGCTTTCGATTTTCCGTATTCAGAATATAGATCTATATAAGCCTTTATTGAGTCTGTCAAGTGATATTTGATTTGGGGACTATTTTCATATTCACCATTCAGCGCCTTTCTCATTGCGTTAGCAAGACCAATCCCATCAAAACTTTCCATTTTTATGTATTTGCCATTTACTACTTCACGCAATGAACCTTGATCAGAACTAATTATCGGTACACCAAGAGCTATAGTCTCCACTGCACAAAACCCAAACCCTTCGCTATAAGATGGAATAATTACCGTGTCTGCGGATTCTATTTTGTTTTTCATTTCGTCACTTGGTAATTCATGAAATATAGAAACTTTACTTTCAAGATTTGCTTCTTTGATTTCTTGCTTGATCGTATTTAAAAAATTAGTAGGTTGCCTAGGAACTACAATTTCTAATTTGAATTTTTCTTCTACTTTTGAAGCACCTTTTATTAGTATATCAAGTCCTTTCGAAATACCTAATCTACCAAAATATAAGAAAGTAAAAGTTTCGTTTTGGGGAACAATAGTTCTAGGTTTTAAAAATGAATAATCCAATCCATTATAAATGCGGGTTACCTTTTTCTCGTTTATTCCATGAGCGATCAATTGTTTTTTTGTAAATTCTGATACAGCAACAAACTTGGTAAATGGAAGTAGGAGCAACATTTTTTCGAAAAGATAATGTAAGCTCAAGCTGAACTTTGAAAAGTAGGGGAGTCTAAACCACATTTTACCCCAAACTTCATGGAATGTAATAATCACTTTTTTCCATGCTAAAACCGATGCTACAATTGCAGGTATTCCCGCATTATAGGAGGTCGTTTGAATTAAGTCATTTTTAAATGCGTAATAAGTCGCTGGAATCCAAGCCAAAAAAGTAAAGAGATATCTGTTACGGAATGGTAATCGTACGATCTTTACTCCTGATAGCTCTTTTGATAGATTATTGTTATGGCTAGATTGGGTGGTTAGCACGGTTATTTCAAAATCTTGTTTAGCCAATGCTAATGAAAGATCTCTAAACAAGGTTTCTACTCCACCAATATTAGGATGAAAACTCTCTAGTATGAAGAGGATTTTCATTTTTCTCCACTTCGACCAATAAAATGAGAAGATGGCTCCTCTGTCTCAATAGATTTTTCCATTGCGATCTTACGCACAAGGTCAGTAACTTTTCTTTCTAGTCGCTCTACCGTGTTAGATAAGTAATATAAAAACAGGAACTGAAACATCAATGCTACGATGATAATAGCGTTTACATTATCCTTAAAACCAAGGATTTTTGCGACTTTATGCGAAATTTCATTGGGCAATACTGCTACCATTGTAATGGCAAACCAAAATACAAACCAAAAGATAGTTCCTTTGATAAGTCTTTTTTTGACTTTATATTGATTGACCAGTCTTACTATGTAAAACAAAGCCAATAAAGGCACGATCCATTGATATAATTCAAACTTCAAATCTAAGTTGTTGTATTATAATTCAAATATGCAATTATTATTCCGAACGTGATTTATTATGCTGGATATTCAACATAGTTTCTTGGCGTTTCCCAAAGCCGAACCGTAATTTCAAATTTTTCATCAAGCACATTCCTAAGTAATTGCCATATAATGTAGCATAAATTTTCAGTAGTTGGGTTTTTATCTACAAAATACTCTGTATCTAAGTTTAGATTTTTGTGATCAAATCTGTCTTCAATTTCTACTTTTATTATGTCCTTTAAATCTTTCAAATCGATTAAAAATCCAGTAACCGGATCAGTTTCTCCTACCAATTTTACCTCCAATTCGTAATTGTGCCCATGGTAATTGGGATTACTGCACAATCCATAAACCTCATTATTTTTTTCTGCAGACCATTCTTTGTTAAATAAGCGATGTGCAGCGCAAAAATGCGCTTTTCTAAAAACAGCAATTCTCATATATTAGTATTTTATCATATTAAATGTAAAGGAAAACTTAATAGCAATATTTAAGTAACTCATTATTAGTATTTTTGTGCCAGATAGATATTGAAGAATTGAGAATGGGTCTAAAATAGAATAAATAAGATTACTTTTCAGTAAATAAATAACGTATAAATTTAACGTGTTTGTTCTAACTTATGTTGATTTAGGATACAATAATTCCTCTCTATCTAATCGTTAAAAATTAATATATACACGTGGACTTTGGTAGTCAGATCGGACAAGATAAAGTAAAAGGGATTCTAAATACATTGTACAAGGAAGATAGGTTTCCTCATGCCATGCTATTAACAGGTCCTAGTGGAAATGGTAAATTGGCAACGGCACTTTCTATTGCAGCAGGTCTACAATGCAGTGAAACTGAAGATTTAACCATTTGTGGGTCTTGTATAGATTGTCTGAAAGCTAAACAATTTATACATCCTGACATTCATTTTGCTTTTCCAGTAATAAAAAAAGGAGATAAAAAAAGAGAGGATACCACATCCACTGATTTTTTAGCAGAATTTCGTGAATTTGTCAAAAACAAAATTTATGAAGGATATCCATCATGGTTAAAAAGCATTGGCGCAGAGAATAAATTGGCTAATATCAATAAAACAGAGTGTTTCCAAATCATAAAAACACTAAGTTTAAAAAAATATGAAGGTCAATATAAGGTTCAGATTATTTGGATGGCAGAGATGCTAGGAAAAGAAGGAAATAGATTATTAAAATTAATCGAAGAACCGACTCCAGATACCATTATTTTATTGATTGCAGAAAAGCCAAAGCATATCCTAAATACTATACTTTCTAGGTGTCAAATACTTAATATTCCACCGTTTAAAGACGATGAAATAGGAAAAATATTGGATCTTGAACCTACAGATAAACGACTTATCGAATTGACAAGATTGGCAAATGGAAATGCCAGCAAAGCTATAGAGTTGAGTTATGCAGAAGAAAACGCTTGGGATGAGCTACTATTAGATATCTTTAGGGTCGCTTATACAATGAATGGCGAAAAATTAGCCTCTAAAATCAATACATTGGTTGATTTAGGGAAAAATGGAATGATCGCTTTTTGTGAATATACATTATCGTTCTTTAGAGAATATATAAAAGCAAAAAACTTGAATAGTGTCGAACATAGTCGATTGACACAAGGAGAGAAAAATACGGTATTGAAAATGATGAAGGTTATTGATAACCAAATGGCTGAGAAAATCATTTATTTATTTGAAGAAAATATCAATTTATTAAACCGTAATGCCAATGCAAAGATCCTATGGATGGATCAATTATTGAGTATTGGTATTATAATGAAGAAAAAATCTGCCTAACGAGCAGTCAAAAATATAAATATATGGGATGTAGTACTTGCGCAGTATCGGGATCGGGAACACCCACAGGATGTGGAAACAAAGGCCACTGTTCTAGTGGATCATGTAATAAAATGAATACTTTCGATTGGTTGACAACCTTAGAGTTAGAAGACCCATCGTGCTATCATATAGTAGAAGTCAGTTTTAAAAAAGGGACAAGAAAAGCTTTCTTTTTAAATCCTGATTATACTAGAGCGATAACTGGAGATATGGTTGTCGTAGAATCTTCCAATGGATATGATGTAGGCAGAATTTCTCTCTCTGGCGATTTGGTAAGATTGCAGATGAAAAAGAAGAGAGTTAATGAAGATCGTGTAATTCACAATGTCGTAAGAATAGCCAATAATAGAGATCTCTCAAAACTTGAAGAAGCTAGAGCTAAGGAGAAACCAAGTATGATCCAAGCTAGAAAATTGGCTAAAACTTTAAATGTCAATATGAAAATTGGCGAGGTGGAATATCAAGGAGACTTACGGAAAGCTACTTTTTATTATATCGCAGACGGGCGAGTTGATTTTAGAGAATTGGTCAGAGTATTTGCTAAAGAATTTAGGGTAAAAATAGAAATGCGTCAGATCGGATCTCGTCAAGAATCAGGTCTCGTAGGTGGTGTTGGTGCTTGCGGACGTGAATTATGTTGCTCAACATGGTTGTCTGATTTTAGTTCTGTAACTACTAATGCAGCGCGTTATCAGAATATAGCGATAAACCAAACCAAACTTTCTGGTCAATGTGGACGATTAAAATGTTGCCTAAATTTTGAATTGGATATGTATGTAGAGGCATTGGATCAATATCCCAAAAATGCCAATATCCTACGTTCCCAAAATGGAAAAGCAAACCTGATTAAAGTAGACATTTTTGCTAAATTAATGTACTATGCACATGATACAGGGATAGGCAGAAATGTAATTGTCGGACTGACAAAAGAACAAGTTCTTGAGTATAAAGCAATGAATGATAACAAACAATATCCTGAAACATTCGTTGCTGCAGAATCCTTAATTGAAAATGACGATAAAGGCTATGCTGATGTTACTGGTGCAATAGAATTGCCTGAAGAAAAAAGAAAAAGAAGAGGAAACAGAAATAAGCGCAACAATAAAAGGGACAATAATAGGTCAAGACCTAATAATAGGAATAAGGCTAATGATAAAACAGAAAATAAAGGAGAAGCAAATTCTGATCAAAAACCTAATCCTCAAAAAGATAAACAAAGTAGACCTCCAAGAAACAAAAGAAATAAACCTAGAGGACCTAGAAAGGATAATGATAACTCTCAAGGAAAGGTAAATAAACAAAATAAGGAACATTCTAATAAGTCAAAACAGAATGTTAATCAAGATAAAGAAAGATCAAATAAGCCAAGCAATAAGCAAGACAGTAAACCGAACAATAGACAAAATAATCCTAATAAGAAACAACAAGGATCTACTAAAGAAGGAAATATTAAACCTCAAAATAATATTGATCAGGCTAAAAAAGAAGGGAATAAACCAAACACTGGAAAAAGGAAATTTTTCAAAAAAAGACCAAACAACAATAAAAATTCAAATAACACAAACGATAAAAACGATAAATAATGTCATACGACGTAACAGTAATCGGATCAGGACCTGGTGGATATGTCGCAGCAATAAGATGCGCCCAACTGGGTATGAAAACTGCTATAATTGAAAAGTACGACACATTAGGTGGCACATGTTTAAATGTTGGTTGCATTCCATCTAAAGCTTTGTTGGATTCTTCTGAGCATTATCATAATGCAACACATACTTTTAAAGAACATGGCATTAATGTCTCTTCTGTAAAAGTAGATATGCCTCAAATGATAGCAAGAAAAAATGGCGTAGTAAGTCAAACTTGTAGTGGTATCGACTTTCTAATGAACAAAAATAAAATTGATGTTTTTCATGGACATGGTTCATTCAAAACAAAAAATGAAATTACCGTAACCAAAAAAGATGGTTCTACAGAAATAATAAATACGCAAAAAACCATCATAGCAACTGGATCAAAACCGATTACTCCGGAAGCATTTAATTATGATAAAAATAGGGTAATCACAAGTACGGAAGCACTTAACATTGATAAAGTACCAAAGAGTATGGTCATCATCGGTGCTGGTGTGATCGGTCTAGAATTGGGCTCTGTATATGCAAGGTTAGGATGTGAAGTAGAAATCATAGAATTCCAAGACAGAATATTAGCAGGCATGGACATAGATGCAGGTAAGGAGTTAAGGAAGTCCTTAAAAAAATTAGGAATGAAATTCCACCTTTCTCATGCAGTAACTTCTGTAAAAGGATTGGCTAAAAGTGCTCAAGTAAAATTCAAGAAAAGAGATTCTGAAGAAGAATTAGAAATAAAAACTGATTACTGTTTGATTGCTATCGGAAGATATGCATACACGGATAAATTGGGATTAGAAAATGTTGGCATTACAACAGATGATCGCGGAAGGATAGAAGTAAACGATCATCTAGAAACGGCTGTTTCTGGCATTTTTGCCATCGGAGACGTAATCAAAGGTGCAATGCTAGCTCACAAAGCAGAAGAAGAGGGTACTTATGTTGCAGAATATATGGCAGGCCAAAAACCACACATCAATTACAATCTTATCCCAGGTGTAGTTTATACCTGGCCTGAGGTAGCAAGTGTAGGACAGACAGAAGAGCAACTCAAGGGTTCTGGTGTTGACTATAAAGTAGGTAAATTTCCTTACAAAGCTTTGGGAAGAGCTAGAGCAAGTATGGATATCGCTGGGATGGTCAAAGTGATCGCGCACAAAGATACTGATGAGATATTGGGTGTGCATATTGTTGGGGCAAGAGCTGCAGATATGATAATGGAAGGAGTCGCACTCATGGAGTTCAGAGCATCAGCAGAAGATATGGCGAGAATCAGTCATCCTCATCCGACGTATACAGAGGCCGTTAAGGAGGCTGCTTTAGCTGCTAC
>JAHDBF010000058.1 GCA_020630525.1 Saprospiraceae bacterium | reverse complement strand
GTATTATAAGCCCAAATCTGAGCGCAAGGCCTTGTAAATCCAAGACCTTCAATACACACCAAAAGATCTTCAAATGGAGAACTAAAATTATCCAAAGCACATTTCCTTACTGCCGCACCAACATCTCTATCACGTGCATACACTTCAAAATCGGAAAGTGTAGAACATAATCCACACGCATCATGATGCGTCAATATTGCGCCTGCTGCTTCAGCTGCTTTTTGATCAGAGTAAGTAGCTAAGCTATATAACTGATCTGCTAGGTTTTCAATTTTTATCGCACAGACAGCTTCTTCACCTTCTACAAAAGCGGTATCATATGGATTAGTGGTAATTTCTTCAAAAGGATTTACTAGATTCCATGATTTTAAAGTAGCCAATTCTTCTGCAGTAAAAGTTCTAGACTCAAATGTTTGACATTCGCAAGAAGGGTTACAAAAAGAACTGCTTAATCCAGTATTTTCATTGGGTATCCCAAACATTTTCTCGCAAGGATCGATCTCTTCTTCCATCATCTCTTCCATCATTTCTCCAGTCATATTTGGCATTTCATCCGTTTCATTGTCACAAGAAATAAATCCAAGAAATAGAATACAAAGACCAATTTGTAGTTTAGCAATACTAGACATAAGAATAAATTTTCAAACCAAGTTACAACATCCTTTAATATTCACCTTTAAGAATTGTAAAAATCAAATTATTATTCGTTTACAAATAAATAATTACCATATGCTAAGAATAAAATTCTGTTTAAAGGTTTAAAACTCAGCTTAATTAAATTGATTCTAAATAAGATTAGAGATAGCAGCTAGTCGTTGGTTTAGCGCGAATATTTTAAATTTGTAAAAAACGGAGTAACCATGTCTTGGATCATATCATTTTTAAAGTCTAGCATAGGTCGAAAGCTTGTCATGAGCTTAACTGGACTTTTTTTAGTCATCTTTTTAGTTGTTCACCTGATTGGAAATTTACAATTACTTTACAGCGATGGCGGAGAATCATTTAATAAGTATGCTTATTTCATGACAAATAACCCATTAATAAAAGCTTCTTCATTTGGCTTGTATTTTTTCATTTTATTACATGCAATTCAAGGTATTATCATTGCACTGAGCAATAGGCATGCAAAAGGAAGTAAATACGCAGTTTCTACGAATGCAAACTCAACTTGGGCTTCGAAAAACATGGCTTTATTAGGAACTTTGATTTTGGCATTTCTATGCATACATATGGGAGATTTCTGGTTTAGAATGAAAGCTGGCTTATTAGATATGGCTGCATATGATGATATTGATTATGAAGTAGCCAATCTTTATGATAGAGTTGTTTACTCTTTTAGTCAATTATGGATTGTAATCATTTACTTAATCGGAATGGTAGCATTGGCTTTGCACTTAAATCATGGATTTAGTAGTGCTTTCCAAACATTAGGATTGAATCACAAAAAATATACACCAATTATCGAGGGATTAGGAAAAACATTTTCCATATTGGTTCCATTGGCATTTGCGATTATTCCAGTTTTCATCTACTTCACTAAATAGATTTATTACACTATGTCGAATATAAAATTAGAATCTAATGTTCCTGAAGGCCCATTGGCTGAAAAATGGACAAAGTATAGAGGTTCAATGAACCTTGTAGCACCAAATAATAAAAGAAGAATTGATGTAATTGTGGTAGGAACTGGTCTTGCTGGTGCTTCTGCAGCAGCTACCTTAGGAGAATTGGGATATAACGTTCATGTATTTACATTCCATGATTCACCACGTAGGGCGCACAGTATCGCTGCTCAAGGTGGAATCAATGCTGCAAAAAACTACCAAAATGATGGTGATAGTGTCTATAGACTTTTCTATGATACCATCAAAGGTGGTGACTACAGAAGTAGAGAAGCCAATGTACATAGACTGGCAGAAGCAAGTACAGATATTATAGATCAGTGTGTTGCACAAGGTGTTCCTTTTGCCAGAGAATATGGTGGATTATTGGCAAATAGATCTTTTGGTGGAGTACAAGTTTCTAGAACATTTTATGCAAGAGGTCAGACAGGACAGCAATTGCTTATCGGCGCATACCAAGCTTTATCAAGACAGGTTGCTACTGGTAAAGTAAAATTATACAACAGACACGAGATGCTAGACTTGGTAAAAGTCGATGGTAAGGCACGTGGAATCATTACTAGAAATTTACTTACAGGAAAGTTAGAAAGATTTGCTGCTCACTGTGTAGTATTGGCAACAGGCGGATATGGAAATGTATTTTATCTATCTACCAATGCAATGGGATCAAACGTAAGTGCAGGATGGAGAGCAGTAAGAAAAGGCGCCTTAATGGCGAATCCTTGCTTTACACAAATCCACCCAACATGTATTCCAGTCTCCGGTGAATACCAATCTAAGCTTACCTTAATGTCAGAGTCATTGAGAAATGACGGACGTGTATGGGTTCCTAAAAAAGCAGAGGATGCTGCTGCTATCAGAGAAGGTAGAATGAAAGGAAATGACATTGCAGAAGAAGATAGAGATTATTACTTAGAGCGTAGATATCCTGCTTTTGGAAATTTAGTGCCACGTGATGTTGCATCAAGAGCAGCGAAAACTGCTTGTGACGAAGGAAATGGAGTTGCACCAACTGGATTAGCCGTATTTCTTGATTTTGCAGCGGCGATTGAGCGATATGGAAAAGCGGAAGCTTATTCATTAGGATTGGGAGACAATGTTTCTGATGCTAAAATTAGAGAATTGGGAGAGAAAGTGGTTGAGCAAAAATATGGTAACCTATTCGAAATGTATGAAAAGATTACTGGCGAAAACCCTTATAAAAACCCAATGAAAATATTCCCTGCAGTGCACTATACTATGGGTGGACTTTGGGTAGATTACAACTTAGAGACTAACGTTTCTGGATTGTTTGCCTTAGGTGAAGCTAACTTCTCAGATCATGGTGCGAATCGACTTGGTGCATCTGCATTAATGCAAGGGTTGGCAGATGGATACTTTGTTATTCCATATACTATTGGACAATTTTTAAGTAAAGAAATTAGAACGCCAAAAATTAAAAATGATAGCCCGGAGTTTATGGCTGCTGAAAAAGCAGTACAAGAAAGATTAGACAAATTGTTAAACATAAAAGGAAATCAATCTGTTGAAAGTTTCCATAGAAGACTAGGAAAATATATGTGGGAATATTGCGGAATGGCAAGAAATGCAGAAGGATTAAATAAAGGAATTAAACTAATACAAGCATTAAGAGAAGAATTCTATAAAGATGTATTTATTCCTGGTGCTGCTGATGAATACAACCCAGAATTAGAAAAAGCAACAAGGGTTGCTGACTTTTTAGAATTGGGTGAAGTAATGATGCGTGATGCACTAAATAGAGAAGAAAGTTGTGGAGGACACTTCCGTGAAGAGTACAAAACTGAAGATGGAGAAGCAAGAAGAAATGATGAAGATTTCACTTATGTAGCAGCATGGGAATGGGATGAAGAAAATAACATCAACCTTCATAAAGAGCAATTAGAATTTAACAACGTTGAGCTAAAAACTAGATCATACAAATAAGTATATTCCTTATCAATAAATCACACTATTATGAATTTGCAACTAAAGATTTGGAGACAAAAAAATGCGGAAAGTAAAGGTTACTTTGAAACTTATAAAGTAGAAGCTACTGAGCACATGTCGTTCCTAGAGATGCTGGATGTACTTAACGAACAATTGATTCAGGAGAAAAAAGAACCTGTTGTTTTTGAACATGATTGTAGAGAAGGAATATGTGGAGCGTGTAGCATGGTTATCAATGGTCAGCCACATGGTCCTATGGCAGCTACTACAACTTGCCAGTTACATATGAGACATTTTAAAAATGGTCAGACCATTACTATCGAGCCATTTAGAGCGAAAGCTTTTCCAATATTAAAAGACCTTTCTGTAGATAGATCATCTTTTGATAGCATCATTCAATCAGGTGGATATATCAGTGTAAATACTGGTCAAGCACCAGATGGCAATAGCATTCCAATCGAAAAAGATCTTGCAGGAAAAGCATTCGATGCAGCAACTTGTATTGGTTGTGGTGCGTGCGTAGCTGCCTGTCCTAATGGTTCTGCAATGCTGTTTACTTCTGCTAAAGTGAGTCACTTAGGTTTACTTCCGCAAGGAGAAGTAGAGCATAAAAGAAGAGTTAAAAACATGGTCGAGCAAATGGATAAAGAAGGTTTTGGAATGTGTTCTAACACTAAAGCTTGTGAGGCAGAATGTCCAAAAGAAATCTCTGTAGAGAACATTGCAAGACTGAATAGAAATTATATGAACTCAATCCTAACTGGAGAGTAATCATGAAAATATCCTTAAAATCAAACGGTTCATTAAACGCCTTCGAAGCATCAAATGAAGCTGGACATAAGATTCAACTTAGTGGTGATGGATCGGCAGTGGGACCAATGGAAAGTGTATTAATGGCAGCCGCTGGATGCAGTACTATTGACATTGTAATGATTTTAGGAAAAATGAAACAACCACTCGAAAATATAGAGGTTAAAGTATCATCAGAAAGAAGAGAAGAAATCCCTAGGACATTTACCAATATCCATCTTCACTATATTCTTACTGGTGACTTAAAAGAAAAGAAAGTTATCCAAGCGATAGATTCTTCTTTAGAAAAATATTGCTCGGTATCAAAAATGCTAGAAAAATCAGCTGAGATTACTTCTTCTTATGAAATCGTAAACTGATTTTTTTAGCATCATATTCTAGTAAGTTATTCTAGAACTATTATTATTTATACTTCTTAATTATTCTCACAATCTCCAATCTCTACTTCAAAAGAGGCACCAGATTTCACTTCAAATCCTCCATTTAGGTTTACAGATTGACTAGCTCTGAATGTCACATCATTAGGACTATTAATGTATCCACTTGAATGCAAATTGTTGTTTGCTTGATAAGTACCAGACTCTATTTCTCCTCCATTATCAGCATATGTTCCTTCGCAAGCAGATTCACTCATATTACAAATATTTAATTCCCATGAATTTAAGAATCCACCGTCCATATTATATTTATCGACAATTGTAAGCTTCCAATCTCCAGCTGCTTCTTCGTTTATAAAAGTTGATAAATCTTGTAAAGGCTTGTAAGTCGTTCCATCTGTCGGAGGACAAGGAATGCTATTTTGTTCTAAGCCAGCATCATCCAGACCTAAGAATATATCATCTTGATTGTAGCATAAACCATCCAACAATGTAATCTGAGTACCCGCAGGACTAGTTAAATATATTTCTAAATCGCTTACCCACGTGTGTGTGATGTCAATATTTGATACGCTAATTCCTGTAATTGCGCCTGGATTTTCTACAGTAATTATCGACTCTATGACTGCAGTACCTTGATGAGGAATTACTATTGCAGTATCGTTTTTAGGCATATCACATCCAGAAGTACCCGTAGAAAAAGTATATATTTCCGAACTTACCATTTGTCCACACATATTCAAGGCATGAACTCTCCAATAATATTGTTTATCTTCTTCTAATCCATTTAACACCGTATAATAGCTATCAATCATTCCTTCGTATACGAGCATTCCGTTTGTCATTAATGGATCTTCTGAAATTTCCAAATTATATGTATTGGTATAATCAACATTTGACCATTCGAAGTAAGTCATATAAGACATTGCTGTACTCTGATTACTAGGATACATTAAAACTATATCTTCAGTCATTTCATTATCAATAATTAATGAAGCATATACCATTTCTATTTCTCCATTAGAAACAGCTTTGACTTCAAAATTATATTCTCCAGGAAACAGTTCAACATTTTGTTCTATTTCTAAAGTATACATACCTTCACTATTTACCACAGATCCAGACTCAAAACTATAATCTAATCCCGGTGGTAAATTTTCTATCGTAAATACTGTAGGATGATTGTGATCACCCATATAACTCAGATCTAATTCGTATTCTGCAGATTCAGAAGGACATACTACCTGTACGTTATTTTCTATATCAAATAATATTCCACTACAATTATAATCCACATCAAAATTTCCAATATAAGTACTCCATGTTCCAGCAGAAGCATAACTTCCAGTATACCAAAACGAACCATCAGAAGGATCTGTAACTAGGCAAGAATAATCTCCCCATCTGTTGCTATTATTAAAACTAGTACCTTCTTTTAAACTTTGCTCAGCGATTGTCATTTGTCCAAGCGCATCACATCCAGTTCTTCCAGTAAATCTTATCGAAGGATAAATAGAAGCAGAAGATACATTGTAAGCTAAACCTATAGAACCTTCATCATTCATTGATATTGATGCCATCCATCTACTTGCATCATCAATAGGGGCATATGTAGATTGTTGATGAATATTCCAATCAGTACTTTCTTTTCTTAATTCATACCAACGGATACCAGCACGGTCATTTCCATTTACATCGACAACATGATTACATGCAATGGCTTCATAGTTTCCAAAATTTCTATAAGATACTCGATGCATTAATACTTCTCTCAATGGGTCTAAATCAATATGCGTACCTGGTTGGTCAATACAAGAAAAACTCGTAAACCCACAAAGGTCTGTATCAAATGGTTCTGTATTTAATATTATTGGACCATCTAAGTGACTATTAGATGGATTACTAAAATCTACGTAAAATTTAAATATTTCCAATCTGTCGCTAGTTACATTAGTATCCCAGGCATCATCTGCCATTCTCATCATCATTCCTGGTGTTCCCGCAGGAGGTGGAGTCATCCCGTCCAAAGTAACTGGTGTTGCTGCTTGGAATCCAAGTCCACTATAATCTGGAATTGTAAATCTTTGTAACCCTACCGTTTGCGCGCCTTCCAACATTTTATTTCTATCAATCGCATATATTGGAGAGTCAATATTTTCATTAGTGGTAATATAATATGCATCAGGCCATAATGCATACTTTGGATAATCAGGAAATCCAGGCGCAGTAAAGCTATAAACATAATAACTTCCCGTTGGGTCATTGGTTTGAGAAACCGCAACTATTAATTTATTTCCAATATTTGCAAACTCTGACATTAACCATCTATCTGCTAATTGATCATAAATTACAATCGGATCACCACCACCACTTATTCCAGTCAATATATCGAAGTACATCGTATTTTTTATAATATTGCCATCTTTATTATACACTTTGAAGTATGCTCCAGAAGAACCATTTATCATTTGTACAACGTGATTTGGACCTACAGCGACACAGGCATCAGACGGATTCACATTGGTGTTCCCTATACCATTAAAGCTTGTTAATATATTACGTGTAGTGCTTTCTGTGTTATACCTTTTTTGATGAGATAAGTCATCAGATACAGGCAATGCGTTAGGATTTACAGATTTGTGCAATGGCCAATCCTTTTTAGGATGGTAACCTATTTTTGGCTTTTTTGTAATAATTGCCTCAGCCTTTTTATTGACCGTTAACTCAGAAACTGGCTTTGAAAGTTTGATTAAACTTCCTTGTACCAAATCTGGATTGTACAATCTATTAGATTGCGCGGAAACTGTAAATGACCATAAGATTGAAATTAAAGGGAAAACTAATTTATTAATCATCGTCATCTGGGTTATGTCGAAAAAATTCGACCTTAAATAATGCTAGGGTGTTGACGATAATGCTAAAACTCAGTGCATCTAAAGAATTGGAAGTTAGTCTTATACCATTTTTTATATTTAATGGCTAATACTATTTTATTCTAAAGGATTGGTTTTCTCATATCATATATTTGGATTATATGAAATAAACATGCCAAAAATGTATAATCTGTACTTTAGGTGACAAATCTATCTTTCCAATTATGACCTTTAACGAAAAGTGATAAAAAACCTATGCCAATTAGATAAAATGGAAAGAGAATTGATGAAAAAATAAATCTTACAATTACTCTAGGTTGATATTTTATGTCTTTGTGATCGAATCTAAAGTAGATTAATGACCAATCTAAAACTAATTTGCTACACAAAACAAATGCATAAATAATCATTAACTCATAAGAGAAAATAGAAGCAAATAACAAGAATAACAAGCATATATTAATGACAACTGGACTTAGCAAAACATGCTTTGTTTTTTCAGAAAACAAGGCTTTATTTTTACTCGACCATCGCAATCTTTGGCTTATAAAAGTTTTCAAATCTGGAACTGGTTTCGTAAATACTGGAATGGTGTCATCAAACAATATTGATTCCGCAGAATAGTTTTTTGCTAGTTTATTTATAAGAAAAACATCATCTCCAGAGGCAAAATTATTTGCTTCATCATAATAATCTAGTGGCAATCTTGATTTTCTGAAAGCCATATTTGCACCATTGGCCAAATACCAACTACCAGTGTTAATTCCGGCTTCTGTAACGCCCATCATCGCTAAAAAGTCAAATTGTTGAAACCAATCAAGAAAGGTATTTACTGGATTAAAGAATACTTCTCCAGCTTGAAAAACTATATGGTCATCCGAAAAATTATGGCTTGTCCTACTAATCCAGTTTTCTGGAACAATACAATCTGCATCTGTTAGCAACAATATATCTCCTTTACTAACCGAAGTTGCATACTTTATGGCTTCTTTTTTATACGCATTTATTTTTTTGTTTTGCGTAAAATCACTTAAAGAAAAAACCTTCACGTTTTCGCCAAAACCAGATGCAATTTCAACTGTATCGTCTTGACTACTATCGTCGACAATTATAATCTCATAAAAATTTTTAGGATAATTGTTTCTTAGAACGGATTGGATGCATGCGCCAATGTTTTTAGATTCATTTCTAGCAACGATGACTACTGTAATAAATTTATCATCGGTATAAAGATTTTTTGATTCGTGTCTTATCCCGCAGTGATCAATAATCCTAGCTATAAAAATTGCATACCAACCTAGGGCAACAAGACTTACTATTATAACTAAATAAAGCAGCACAAATTTTAGTTTGCTTTGCGGTTAAAACAAATCTTCATATTCATTTTTGGATGAACTCGAACTTTGTCTTTGTTGTACTTTTTCTATTTCTGGAAGTTCAAGAAAATCATCTTCCACTGTTTCTTCTTCTACAACTTCGTAATCCGTATAATCTTCAGTTTTGGCTTTTATCGCCTTTTTTAGTCTCCAACCTACTACTGCTTTGAAAAATAAATAAGCTGCAACAAATTGAGAAAAAACCACAGTTCCTAATCCTGCACCGATTCCTAATAATGGCTTTTTCTTAAATAAATCAATAATCCAAGTAATGTAGTTTAGTATTACTTTATAATTGATTATAGCAGTTAAAACAATTAGAACAGAAGAAATTGATGCTAATATTGTTGATATACTACTTATCATAAAGTAAAAAAACATAAATATAGCTACTATCATCATGATAGCTATTATTCCACTAAATCCTGAAGACTGATTTCTTTGTCTAGCCATTTTAAAAATAATTTTATACCAATATAACAGAATTATCCATCAACTAATTCACCAGAAAACTGCATTTCGTATAAACTTCTATAAATTCCGTCGATATTACTCAATAATTCTTCATGTGTCCCCGATTCTACAATCCTACCAGCATCCATTACTAAAATTTTATCTGCATGTTTTATTGTAGATAATCTATGCGCAATAATGATTGATGTACGCTTAGCAATCAGTTTTTCTATTGCATATTGAATGATGGATTCTGTTTCTGTATCAACGGAAGAAGTTGCTTCATCCAAAATTAAAATATCAGGATCAACAACCAATGCCCGCACAAACGATATCAATTGTCGCTGCCCCATGGATAGATTAGATCCACGTTCTGTTATCTTAAAATCGTATTTTCCTGGAAGATCCTCTATGTATTCATGTGCTCCGATTTGCTTTGCCGCATCAATAACTTCCTCCAAAGTAATTTTTTTGTCTCTAAGGGTAATATTGTCAAATACAGAACCATTAAATAAAAATACATCTTGTAAAACAATAGCAAATCTCGACCTTAATGCATGCATTTCATATTCGTCCAAATTTACACCATCAATTGACATCTCCCCAGATTCAATCTCATAAAATTTGTTGATAAGGTTTATTATTGTTGATTTCCCAGAACCCGTACTTCCGACTATTGCTAATGTATCTCCTGGATTTACCTTAAAATTTATTCCATGAAGAATCCGCTTCTCTCCATCATAAGAAAAGACAACATCTTTAAATACTATCTCTCCTTTTAATCGCTTAGGAATTAATTTGCCCTCATTGGTAATGTTATCATTTTCTTCTATAATATCAAAAACTCTTGACGCAGCTACCAGTCCCATTTGCAACTGATTAAACTTATCTGCCAACATTCTTATTGGTCTAAAAAACATATTTAAAAACAGTGGAAAAGCGATAATTGCACCAAGCGAGATCGTATTATTCCATATTCCATTAGTTCCAATATATACTAACAATGCCAATGCAATGCTATTAATCAATTCTACCACAGGAAAAAAAACGGCATAATAGAATACAGAATCAATATTCGCTTGGGTATATTTTCTATTAATGGATTTAAATTTTTCCATTTCCTTTTTCTGAGCATTAAATATTTGGATCAAACGCATACCAGTGATACGTTCCTGCAGAAAAGCATTCATTTCTGAAATCTGGGTACGTACTTTTTGATAAGCAATTTTTACCTTTTCTTTAAATATGTAACTGGCAATTATTAAAAAAGGAACCGTTATTAAAAATATAATTGTTAAACGCCAAGAGGTATAAAACATCATCCCAAGAACGGTCAATACGCCAACGATATCTGCCAATATTGTTAATGAGCCTTGCTCAAATATTTGTTTTACTGCCTCTACATCATTGATTGTTCTTGTGGTTACAGTACCAATGGGTGTTGTGTCAAAAAACCTAAGATTTAAATTACTAAGATGCTTGAAAACTCTAGCTCTAAAATCCCGAATTACAGATTGGCCTAAAATCGCGGTATGATAAATAAAAAAATATCTGATTATCGCAGTCATCCCAACCACACCGATATAAAGCATGGCACTGTATTGCAATCCCTCCATATCTTTATTCCAAATATCTTCATCAACCATTACCTTAATCAGGTACGGCCTGATAGACGACATAGGCGCCATTATAAGGCCCAAGAATATACACCAATAGAAAAACTTCTTGTATGGTATCGCTAATCTTAGAACTTTAGCTAAAACTTTTAAATCGTATTTATTTTTTGATTCTGCCACTTTGCACCTATATAACAGACACAAAGGTAATTGGTTATATCATTCCTTCATCGGCAAAACTAAAATATCCTCTTTCAGATATGATAACATGATCTAAAACACGTATGTCTAGCATTTTCCCTCCGTCAACTATTTTTTTTGTCAATTGAATATCTGACTGACTGGGAGTTAAATTTCCAGAAGGATGATTGTGTGCCAATATTATGCATGATGCCTGATTATCTATCGCATTCTTAAATACTATTTTTGGATCAACGACCGTCCCAGCAATACCTCCATGACTCAATTCAATGACTCTGATTAATGCATTCCTTTGATTTAATAAGACTAGTTTAAATACTTCTGTCCTTAAATCTCTCATATGCGGACTTAACAATACATATGCATCATTGCTTGATACTATCTGATATCTTTCTGGAATTTCAGAAAGCGATCTCCGACGACCTAACTCCAATGCTGCGGTGATACTTATCGCTTTGGCCTCTCCAATACCTTTAAATTTTTGTAGCTCTGAGAGATTAGCTTTCCCCAATTCATGTAAATTATTGTCTACAGAATTCAATAGTTTTTGTGCCAATGAGACTGCGGTATCTTCACGAGACCCTGAACCTAGCAATATTGCAATAAGCTCAGCATCACTTAGATTTGATTTACCTTTAAGAATGAGTTTTTCTCTCGGTCTATCAGATTCTGCCCAAGATTTAATCTTAAAATTTTCTTTTTTGTATTCCATCACCATTTGTATAATGATGAAAACCCCTTTTAGGTAACCCAACTAGAGCAAAAAATATCAATTTTATATATGAATTTAGCAATAATTTAGTGTCATAGCACTTAATTCTACACTTCATTGGCAATTCTATTGATGTAAATATTGAAATTCAAAAATATTAGGCTTACTTTTGCGCCCTATTTAAAAGTTCTGTACTATGCGAGCTTTATCACGTTTTTCCATTCCTATAAGGGACAGGAAAAATGGTAAATATGAATATCGTTTTGAAGTTGACGATACATTTTTTGAAAACTTTGAAAACAATCTTGTTTCTAAAGGTAATTTTGACATCATTCTAGAATTAGAAAAAAAGTCAGATCATTTAGAGTTGGATTTCTTTATTGAGGGTTTTATGAAAACTACTTGTGATCGGTGTACCGCAGATATTAATTTACCAATGGACATTGATCAAAAGCTTTTGGTTAAATATGATAACAATCAAGAATCCAAAGATGATGAGGTATGGTTAATCACTTATGAGACGGTGGATATAAACCTAGCAAATATTATAAATGAATTTATTTGCTTAGCAGTACCAATTACTAAAACTTATGATTGTGATTTAGAGATTCAAAAACCATGTAATGAAGAAATAAAAGAAAAAATAGGGTTTGGCATCGACGAAGATGATTTTGACGATGATACAAATTCTCCTTTTTCTGATTTGTTTAAAAATATAGATTTATAAAAAATAAGAAGTAACTATGGCACATCCAAAGAGTCGTATATCGAAGCAAAGAAAAAGAAAGAGAAGAACTCACTTAAAGGCTGAGATTCCACAATTGGCTGTTTGTAAAACTACTGGTGAAACACACAGATACCACCGTGCACATTTTGTAGATGGAGACATGTACTACAAAGGACAGGTGATAGTAAAAGCTGACGCAGAAGACCAAGAATAGTCTTTTAAAATAAATTTTATGGAAAGCTCCCATCTATATACTGATGCGGAGCTTTTTGTGTTATTAAAACATTCGCATTATCATGGCAAGAAAAGTAATCAATACAGAAAAAGCTCCCAGTCCTGTAGGACCTTATAATCAATCAATTTTATTGAATGGTACATTATTTGTCTCTGGACAAATAGCAATAAATCCTGCTACTGGAGAACTAATCATGGATTCTATCGAAGCAGAAACGCACCAAGTAATGAAAAATATTGGTGAAGTACTAAAAGCAGCAGATATGTCTTACGACGATATCGCTAAATGCTCCGTTTTTGTAAAAGACATGGGTATGTACGCAAGGATTAATGCTGTTTATGCAGAATACTTCAATGAAGAAACTGCGCCAGCAAGAGAACTGGTAGAAGTAGCAAATTTACCCAAATATGTGAATGTAGAAATATCGGTAATAGCTGCAAAATAAGTGTATAATATAGGATTATGAGCGATAAAAAAAATGTACTTTCTTGTATTCAACCGACTGGAGACATGCATCTTGGTAATTATTTTGGTGCTGTTAAAAACTGGGTAGATTTACAAGAAAATTATAACTGTTATTATGGTGTTGTGGATTATCATGCCATGACAATGCCTTATGATCCTAAAAAATTAAGAAACAATACTTGGGAATTAATTTATAACCTTATAGCAGTTGGTATTGAGCCTAAAAACCTATTTATTCAATCTCTGATTCCAGAACATGCAGAATTATGTTGGATTTTTAATTGTTATTGTTCTTATGGTCATTTATCGAGAATGACGCAATTCAAAGACAAGTCGCAGCAATCGAAATCATCAGGAAAAGAAGACTTTATCAGTGCAGGTTTACTGGATTATCCTGTATTGCAAGCTGCAGATATATTAATGTATCATGCCGACTTCGTTCCAGTAGGAAAGGATCAAGAACAACACTTAGAATTGTCAAGAGCTATTGCCCAAAGATTTAATAATCAAGTTGGAAAAGAATATTTCGTTTTACCAGAAACACTATTTACGGAAACACCGAAAATAAAATCTACAGCAGATCCATCACGCAAGATGAGCAAAAGCGCAGGAGAAAAACACTATATCAGTATTTTTAGCGAAGAAGCAAGAATCAGGAAACAAGTACGATCCGCTGTTACTGACTTAGGCGAACCAGAAGCTGGTAAAATGAGCGAAGGTGTAGAAAATCTCTTTACTTTATTACGCGCTTCAGGAAATATGTCTGATCACGATAATTTAATGACAGAATACAATAAAGGTGCACTTAAGTATGTAGAATTAAAAGATGCTGTAGGAGAAACATTGGTAAATCTTACCAATACATTCAAAGAAAAGAAGGCAGAAATTACCGCTGATAAAAGAGAAATAAAATATCAGATAAAACAATCTTCTGAAGAAATAAGAAAAATTGCACAAAACACACTTAAAGAAGTAAAAGATTTGACTGGACTGTTAAACGTAAAATTCTAATCATGAAAATTTTCTGTATCGGTAGAAACTATGCTGACCACGCTGCGGAAATGAACAGTAAAGTGCCTTCAAAGCCTATGGTTTTCATGAAGCCAGCTACTGCATTACTTAGAGAAAACAAACCTCTTTACTACCCTGCTTTTACGCAGAACTTACACTATGAAGTAGAGCTAATTCTCAAGATTTGTAAAAACGGAAGACACATCCAACCAGAATTTGCGAGCAGTTATTATAAAGAGATTGGTCTAGGAATAGATTTTACCGCTAGAGATGTACAAGACAAATGCAAAGAAAAAGGGCATCCTTGGGAAATTGCCAAAGCGTTTGATCATTCTGCATTACTTGGCAAATTTGTAGATAAAAACACACTCGATTCTAAAGAAATAGAGTTTAGTCTCAGTCAAAATGATACAATCGTTCAAAAGGGAAATTCTAAAGATTTGATATTCGATTTTGATACGTTAATCATGTATATCAGTACAATATTTACACTCCAAATTGGAGATTTAATATATACCGGAACGCCAGCAGGAGTTGGGCCAGTTGCTATTGGCGACGAACTGAAAGGATATTTGGGAACAGAACAGATGTTCAATTGCCAAATACGATAATTTAATTTTAAATTTGCATTCTTAAAAAACACAAACAAACACTATGTCATATTTATTTACATCAGAATCTGTATCAGAAGGACATCCAGATAAAGTTGCTGATCAAATCAGTGATTCTTTAGTAGATCACTTTATTGCTTTCGATCCTTCTTCTAAGATAGCATGCGAAACTCTTGTAACTACTGGTCAAGTAGTTCTTGCTGGTGAAGTAAAAACTAAAACCTATTTAGATGTACAACAGATCGCTAGGGATGTAATTAAACGTATCGGATATACCAAATCTGAATACATGTTTGAAGCAAATTCTTGTGGCGTATTCTCTTCTATTCACGAACAATCTCCTGATATTAATCAAGGTGTAGAAAGGAAAAAGAAAGAAGATCAAGGCGCTGGAGATCAAGGAATGATGTTTGGTTATGCAACCAATGAGACAGATAACTATATGCCTTTGCCATTGGATCTTTCTCATAGAATATTGCAAGTATTGGCAGAAATAAGAAAAGGAGGCAAAGAGATGACTTACCTAAGACCTGATTCTAAATCTCAAGTTACCATCGAATATAACGACAATGGCAAACCTGAAAGAATAGATTCTATCGTGGTAAGTACACAACATGATGACTTTGATGAAGAGAAAAAAATGTTGGCTCAGATTAAAAAAGATGTAGTTGAAATAGTAATCCCAAAAGTTACTAAAGGACTAAAAGCAAGTGTAAAAAAACTATTCACCAATAAAATAAAATATCACGTTAATCCTACTGGTAAGTTTGTTATCGGTGGACCACATGGTGATACTGGTTTAACTGGAAGAAAAATAATCGTAGATACTTACGGTGGAAAAGGTGCACACGGTGGAGGCGCATTCTCAGGTAAAGACCCATCCAAAGTGGATAGATCTGCTGCTTATGCCACAAGACACATTGCAAAAAACATGGTTGCTGCTGGTATTTGCGAAGAAGTATTGGTGCAAGTATCATACGCAATTGGTGTAGCAAAACCAACCAATATTTACATCAACACTTATGGAACAGGTAAGGTAGAAATGTCAGATGCAAAAATTGCTAAAATTGTAGAAAAGGTATTCGACATGAGACCTTATGCAATAGAAAAAAGATTGAAACTAAGAAAACCAATCTATAGCGATACTGCTGCTTATGGACACATGGGTAGACCATCCGAAGTTAAAGAAGTTACTTTCACAAACGGATCTGGAAAAGAAAAGAAAATGAAAGTAGAAACCTTTACATGGGAAAAACTAGACTATGTAAACAAACTTAAAAAAGCATTCAATATTTGATAATTATAAAAAAGTCTTGAAAATGAAATACACACTTTTAGCTTCATTACTTTTATTAACATCATCTGTTTTTTGTCAAACAAATAGAGTCAGTGCTACGGTAAGTACTGACTCTATTTTATTAGGAAACTATTTTATCCTTACCATCAGTTCAGAAGAAGATGTTGATGAAGTAGATCTACCAAATCTAGAAGATTTTGACATCGTCAGTGGACCAAATATCAGTTCATCCATGCAAATAATAAATGGTGATGTAACCAGTAAAAAATCTTGGTCTTACCATTTACAACCAAAAGATTATGGCAGTTTTTATATCGAGCCAATAAAAGTTTTAGGTAATTCCGAAAGTTACTACACTGAACCTTTAGAAATAAACGTGTATCCTAATCCAGACAACATCATTCAAAATCAATCCAACGATTTTAACGACCTATTTCAAAATTTTCAATTTAACTTTGATTTTCCAGAATTTCCAGATTTATTCGAAGAATTCAAAATCAATCCTGAAATCGAAAAAGACAGTATTCCTAAAACCAAAAGAAAATTAAAAAAGATTTGAATACACATTTGAGAATAGCATTCATTTTACTAATAAACCTTGGGTTTCTTTTTATTCACACATTAGATGCTCAGAATATCAGTTTTACTGCCAAAACTGATGGCAAACAAGTGTTAGAAGGGCAACCCATCACAATTACTTATTCTCTAAATTCAAACAAAGGAATCAATTTTAGTGCACCTGATTTTAAACCATTTACTGTAGCAAGTGGACCTTCTCAATCTACTTCAATGCAAATAATAAATGGTAGATCAACAAGTTCGATCAGCTATAGCTACACATTAATCGCCCCATCTAAACAAGGACGATATACCATAAAACCTGCTTCCATCAATTTTAATGGGAAAGTTGTCCAATCTAATATGGTGCAAGTAGAAGTATTGAAAGGAAAAAAGAACGCTTCAGGTAAAGGAGAACAATATTATGTTGAAGTGCAAATCTCTCATCCTGTAGCCTATGTAGGACAACAATTATTGCTAGATTACAAGCTATACACCAAACAAGATGTGCGTTCTTTTAACCTTATAGGAGAACCTGACTATGCTGGATTTTATGCAACCGATGTAAACATCAGAGTGCAAACAGAAAGAGAAATCATAAACGGAGAAGAATACTATACTAAAGTCATGAAGCGTGTATTGTTGTTTCCACAACAGACAGGCACATATACCATTGGACCAATAAATGCACAGCTCGGTTTCAAACCTGCAAATTCGCCAGGAGGCAACTACTTTTTCTCGCGTGTCGTAAAGAAAAATGTATTGACAAACTCCATAGAAATACCTGTAATGGATTTGCCTCAAAATTTTTCTTTGGCAAATAGTAACGCAGTAGGAAACTACAGCATGAATAGTTTAATCAACAAAAACAGAGTGACTACCGATGATGCCATTACGGTAGAAATGACTGTTACTGGAGATGGTGATGCAAAATTCGTAATGCCACCAAAATTCCTAAATACGGATGAATTTGATGTGTATGATCCTAATGTTACTGTAGATGAAACATTCCAACAAAACAATAGGGTTTACCACAGAAAAAAATTCGAATATCTAGCTGTTCCAAAAAAACCAGGTCAGTTTTTTATCAAACCAGAATTCCAGTTTTTTAACCCTGACAGTAATAAATACATCACACTCGAAGGAAGACAAAAGAGAATTTATGTAACCCAAGGCACTGGAAATAAAGACGCAGAATTACTGGAACAATCTAAAATTGTCGAGTTGTCTCCTATCGCTACAGTAACCACATTTACAAAAAATGTTGGTGGATTTTATAAATCAATCCCTTACTTCGGAATTATATTAATGTGTTTGCTATTTATCGGATATTCAGCATTCCTTTATAGAAAAAGAAAATTAGAAGGCAGCCTAGATCCAATGGCTATTCTCCGAGAAAAAGCAAGAAAAATAGCTTTAGCCAAACTAGAAAAAGCCACAGAATTTAAATCGAAGAACGAAAGAAAATCGTTTTACGAAGAAATTATTCGAGCAGTAAAAGAATATTTATCGGATAAATACAATATCCCTGCTACACATTTAAATAAAGCCAGTATCACTACTTCATTACAATCTAAAAATGTTGACGACTCTGATATAGAAAGACTCCAAAATCTATTTGATACTTGCGAGTTAAACCTCTATGCATCCAACAAAGATTCTAACATGGATCAAAGTTTTAACGAAGCAAAAGAGATTCTAGAAAAATTAGAAGCTTCGTTTTCTGAATAATTGTTTAGTTGTTAGTTTGTAATTTTTTAGTGAATAGTGAATTGGTTGTAATTATCTATTATACAATGCCATCATAAAGTATTAATTTCGCGTTTCAATTTTAGACTATGGCAAAACGCGATAAAATCAAGGCAATCTTAGCAAAGGAAGAAACCAATTATTCAACTACGGTAATGGGTTGGGTACGTACCTTTAGAAGCAATAGATTTATTTCATTAAATGATGGATCTACTATCAATAATCTGCAGCTAGTTATAGATTATGAAAATATGGATGAAGCATTACTCAAAAGAGTAAATACTGGTGCTGCGATTAAAGCCGAAGGAGAAATCATAGAGTCTCAAGGAAAAGGGCAATCTGTAGAAATGGTCGTAAAAACCTTAACTGTTTTAGGAGACGCAGATCCAGAAAAATATCCTTTACAACCTAAAAAACATAGTCTAGAATTCTTAAGAGAAAATGCACACCTAAGATTCCGTACAAATACCTTTAGTGCCATTTTTAGAATTAGACATCAGATAGCATTTGCCATTCACCAGTTTTTTCATGATAGAGGATTTGTGTATGTGCATACGCCAATAATTACTGGTTCAGATGCAGAAGGTGCAGGAGAGATGTTTCAAGTTACGGCAATGCCAATGGACAATTTGCCTAAGACAGAAGATGGCAACATCAACTATAAAGAAGACTTTTTTGGCAAAGCGACTAACCTTACCGTTTCTGGTCAGTTAGAAGCCGAGCTTGGCGCATTGGCACTAAGTGAAGTATATACTTTCGGTCCAACATTCCGTGCTGAAAACTCTAATACGAGCAGACACCTTGCAGAATTTTGGATGATAGAACCAGAAGTAGCATTCAATGATCTACATGACAATATGGACTTAGCAGAAGACATGCTAAAGTATGTAATCAAGCATTGTACTGAACATTGTGGTGATGACTTAGCTTTCTTAGAACAACGTCTAATAAACGAAGAAAAAAGCAAGCCACAAAACGAACGTTCTCCAATGGCACTTTTAGAGAAATTAAACTTCTGTATAGAAAATGATTTCGAAAGAGTAAGCTATACAGATGCAATCAATATCCTAAGAAATTCTAAGCCAAATAAAAAGAAAAAATTCCAATTCTTAATAGAAGATTGGGGTGCTGATCTACAGTCAGAGCATGAGCGATACTTGGTAGAAAAACACTTCAAAAAACCAGTCATCTTATTTGACTACCCAAAAGACATCAAGTCATTTTACATGCGTCTTAATGACGATGAGAAAACAGTCGGAGCAATGGATGTATTATTCCCAGGTATCGGAGAGATCATCGGAGGATCGCAGAGAGAAGAGCGTCTTGACGTACTAGAAAAGCGTATGGAAGACATGGATATTCCAAAAGAAGAAATGGATTGGTTCTTAGATACGAGAAGATTTGGTACTTGTCCACATTCTGGATATGGATTGGGTTTTGAGCGATTGGTGTTGTTTATTACAGGCATGTCAAACATCAGAGACGTAATCCCATTTCCAAGATATCCGGGTAGCGCAGAGTTTTAAAATTTAGCCTCTTAACAGGTATAGTCAGTTAATTTTAAGCGGTAAATTAGTAAGATTAATCATCATTGGTTATATTGGAGTATTATAAGCCAATATCTAATAACCTATGAGAACCTTTATCTTAATTTCAATCTTATTTTTTTCTGCGAATGTAGTTAATGGGCAATGTATTTGTCCTGCATATATTAACAATGACATTGCTTGTGATACTGAATACGATCCAGTATGCGGATGCAATGATGTTACTTATTCCAATGTTTGTGAAGCACAAAAAGCAGGTGTAACTACTTGGGAAGTTGGAGAATGTGGAATGACTACTGGAGAAGAAGGAAATTATTTTTGTAATACTCCACATCAAATATCACCTTCCACTGGAGGAGGAGAACGTTGTCTAACGCTTTCAAATATCGGCTCATGTGCAGGTAATCAGTGCGGTGAAAATATGGTCTGGGTAAAAGTGACTACAGATGGCTCTGCATCAAATATGACCATAAATATTGATACTGATGATTTCCAACCAACTCTTGTTGTACAAGCAATTAATTGCGGTGGCGATGAAATTATACCTTGTTCAACAAC
>JAHDBF010000057.1 GCA_020630525.1 Saprospiraceae bacterium | reverse complement strand
ACTAAAATCAAAGTTGGCTAAAATTGCTCTTTTATTAGTTTTACAATTACGTTTAAAATAGGACATTTAACCTTGTTAATATTTGGTTATATAATTTCGGTTAACAATCTTTCTCAAGTTATTGGAAGCTAACACTAATACAGTTTGTTGTCTTGTCTTGTATGTTTATGTAAAAAAGAAGTGGAGATAGAATATTTCAAAGCCAATATTGGGTGGGGTAGGAAAGCGATTAATTTTTTTGATGATATTGATTTATTTTGAATGCTTGAGATATTTTTGTTTATACTAATTGCATCACAGAATATAAGTTGATTTCAATCATTTACATGCTGATTCAGAGATCAGCTGTTTACGTTTCATATGAGTAGTGAGATTTTAAAAGTCGAAACACATGTTTCATATCTATATCTGCTTGATTATTTCTTATTATTTGCATATTATTGGAGTATGACTTTTACACAAATTAGAGAAGCGATACCAAGTCTCACTGTAGAACAAAGACTTTCCTTAATGAAGCTTTTGTCAACAATGGATGCTCCACAAGATTTGTCCTCAGATTGGTGGAGAGAAATTGACGCCATTGAAGACCGGATTCAATCTGGAGAATCAAAAACAAAGACTTACGAAGAAGTCCAGTCCTTGTTTAAAACTAAATATGTTCTATAGTATTCATTTCTCTCCCGAAGCAATAGATCATCTTTCCCATTTTGTTGAGTACTATAATTCTCAGGTAAATAACCTCGGAATAGAGTTTTATCATGAGCTAAAACATGGCATAGACACCCTCCAACACTTCCCTAAAATGTATCAGATCAAACACAAGAATAAAAGAATTTTGTATAATCTTCGTTTCAAAACGAATGTCGTTTATGCTGTAGATGAAGCTCTTCGGAAGGTGATTGTTCTTGCTGTTGTGCGATCAGAGACAAATCCAAATAATTGGAAGTCTTTTTAAATTGATATACCCATTAGTCTCACAAACCTATAAAAATTCCCAGTTGCTCACACAAAAAGAATAACGGATGTTTTTATTAACCGATTTAATGTCTAATCCCTCCATTTTCTAGGATTACTATTTTGATGAAGAATACGATAAATTATAACCGTTTTATCAATGACTTCATAAAATACGTTATGGTTATAACGATATAAGATTGCTCTTCTAAACTTACTTTTAACTATTTGAAAAATGAATGGATTATTTTCTAACAAATAAATATTGGCCATAAATTCATCCAAAAAGTCATTTGCTACCTTTATAGAATTACTCTTGTAATAACTTGTTATCTCATTTAGGTCTGACTTCGCGAGTCGTGTTAAACGGTATATTTTATCTAATTTTTGAGATAAATGCTCTAGCATTCTCAAGTTCAGCATTGCCTTCGTCAACTTCTTTTTTGCTTTCAATACAAGATTGTTCCCAATTCTCTGGAAGTATAGAATTATTTTGAGTTAATTCGACAAGATAATGTAGTACTTTCTTCTGTTCTTCCAAATTTAATTTAGCTATCGAGTCAATAACTTGCTTTGTTGCAGTTGTCGTCTTTTAAGTATATATAGTATTCAAGAATAAGTCAAGTTCTACTTCTTTTACAAATCACTTTAATTTATCCAATCACTTAGGCAAAAACACAAAATTAGCACCCAATTCACTCAAAGTAAAAACACAGATAAACTGATCTGTATTTTTAAAAGTAGCACGGAAATTTTGGATCTTCTCATCCTTGATGATCTGCTTTGACACAAACTCTTCTAGTGTAGATGCATGTATGTCCCAACTTCCCAAAGGAAATTTTTCTCTTGTTACAATTGGAATGCCTAATTCCAATTCTTGTTGGTGGGCAACCATGATAGGGTACTTAGAAACTTCACTATCTAGGATTGTTTGGGCAGCCTGACTCATGGCTTTTTTATAGACTTGTAGTTCGTCTTCTAACTGTTTGTATCTTAAATTCTTACTCATTTCTTTAATTGCAATAAAGCCACATTTTCTATGTGGTGCGTATGTGGAAACATATCCACAGGTTTAATTTTTAATAATTCATATTTCTCTGCCAATAACTTCACATCTCTTGCTTGAGTAGCAGGGTTACAACTTACATAAACAATCTTTGGCGCTTCTAGTTTCAACAACATCTGTACTACATCTGCATGCATTCCTGCTCTCGGTGGATCAGTAATTAAGATATCTGGCTTACCGTGTCTCTTTGCAAATTCATCTGTCAAAATATTCTTTACATCTCCAGCATAGAAGGTTGCGTTGTCAATATTATTTTCTTTTTTATTGACATTGGCGTCATCAATGGCAGCAGCTATTTCTTCTATCCCAACTACATGTTTACAATATTTTGCAATGTAGAGTGCGATACTTCCTAATCCCGTATATAGATCATATACGTTCTCCGTTCCTTGGAAGTTTGCAAAGTCTTTTACGACACGATACAGCTCTTCAGCTTGATAACTATTGGTCTGGAAAAATGATTTTGGACCAATACGGAAAGTAACATCATCTAATGATTCTGTAATATATTTTTCACCATGATAATGGATCATATCTAGATCGTCTGTCGAGTCATTCAGCTTTTCATTGACAGTATAATATGCAGATTTTATCTGTGGAAATGTTTCTATAAGCATATCCATCATCGGAGTAATCAATTCCATTTCTGGTTTATGGATTATTAAGTTTAGCATCCATTCTCCAGCACGATTTGATCTTAAAAATAAGTTACGCATAAAGCCTTCGTGTGATCTTGGGTTATGATAGCTTATCTCATTTTCTAGCGTATACGCTCTTAGTTTATTTCTTATTTCATTGGAAGGTTCTGCTTGCAAATGACATTGATTAATATCAACCACTTTATCAAAAGCGCCAGCCTTATGAAATCCTAGTCCAAAATTAAAATCTATTTCTTCTCCGGAATCCAACAGTTCTTGAGTGATCCATTTTCTTGCAGCAAAACTATAGATGAGTTTGTTTCTATAATGGCTTGTTTTTTCTGCGCCTAATATAGGTTGGATTTCTCCAATAGGGACTTTTGCTATTCTGCGGAAAGCATCATGTACCACTATTTCTTTGTGTTTAAGTTGGGCTTGATAATTTAAGTGTTGCCATTTACATCCTCCACATACGCCAAAATGTTCACAAAAAGGTTCTGCTCGATCTTCACTATACTTATGTACTGTTTCTGTTCTGCCAAACCAAAGGCCTTTCTTTTTTCTCATTGTCATCATATCAATGACATCACCTGGAACAGCATTTTCTACAAAAACGATCATTCCTTCTTCTGTCTTTCCTACTGACATTCCTTTATCTGCAATTCCAAAAATATGTACATTAGGGATTAATCTTTTTCTATTTCTAGCCATTTATTTTTTTCGGATTATTTTGAAAAAAGAACAAACTCCACCCTTCGGTTATTTTTTTTGCCTTCTTCGGTTTCATTGGTATCTATCGGTTGTGTTTCTCCTTTTCCTAAAGCAGAGATTCTTTCTTTAGCAATACCATTTGTGATTAAATATTGAGAAACTGATTCTGCCCTTTGTTTTGATAACGCTAAGTTAGATGCTGGATCACCTACATCATCTGTGTGTCCCAATATTCTAATATTGGCGTTAGCATTATTTTCTAAAACTTTTATTAGTTTATTCAATTCAAAATTTGATGCTTGTTTTAATACTGCTGATCCTGTCTCAAAAAATATGTTATTTAATATAACTGGTTTGCTTTCTTTGGATTCTTCCACAAGTTCAATCTTTGGAATTTTTTGCAATAATACTTCTACTTCTACAGGCTTCATAACGGTACCCGTATCTATTGAAGTAAAATTCTCTGAATAAAAGATATAATCTTTCTTTTCTACGTAGATAGAAAAGTTTTTTCCTGCGGGCAAAGTCGTTAGTAATAGTCCGGATTCATTAGAGATTACTTTAGCGTATTCTATATCCGTTGCCAAATCTTGAATGGTTAATTTTGCAATGATAGGAGCTAAGCTTAATGCATCTTTTACTAGAATTTTGACATAACTAACTGGCTCAGGTTTTAGACTTTCGGGCAATTCAAATCTAAATATATCTAAATCATTTTCTAGGTTTCCTTCATCAGAAGCAAAGTAAGCATACTTTCCATCTGTACTTACTGCAAGTGCGCCTTCTTCTCCTTTGGTATTTATCGGGTAACCCAGATTTATTGGTGTTGACCAACTATCCTGATTTTGTTTAGAGAAAAACAAATCATTTTTTCCCATACCAATATGTCCATCAGATCTAAAATACAAAGTCTTATTATCGTGATGTATAAATGGTGTTGATTCATCAGCGGTGGTATTTATGGTTGGGCCTAGATTTACTGGAGTCTGCCATTTACCATTTGAAAAATCTGCTACCCAAATGTCTCTACCGCCAATACCTCCATTCCGTTCACTACTAAAAAACAATCGTTTACCATCGGGAGATAATGAAGGTTGAGATTCCCATGCAGAAGAATTTATTTTTTCTCCCATATTTACAGGGTCTATCCAATCTCCATTTACAAATCGGGTAATATAAATATCGCAACTCCCAAAACCATGTTTAAATCCACAACCAGTAAAGAATAGATATTGGCCGTCAGGCGTAATACAATGCGCACCTTCGTTTTCAGGTGTATTTAATGAATCTAAAGGTATGCCTAAGTGGAAACTGTCATTTTCGATCTGTGCGATAAATAAATCTTCGTTATTGCCATTTCTTTGTGTGTAATAAATGGTCTGACCATCTGCAGTAAAAGCAGGAAGATATTCTGAAGCTAATGTATTTATTGTATTTGGAAGACGTTCTATTTTTATAGGAAGAGAATCTATTTTTGCTTGTTTTACAAAAGCAATTTCTTTTTTAAGTCGCTCGCCTTTTTCAATTTGTTTAGGTCTTAATTTATCGAAAGTAAAGAATTGCTCCAATGCCCAATTTGCTTCGCCAAAACGATCATTGGATTTGTATAAATTGGCGAGGGTAAACCATAATCTAAAGCTGTGTTTTGGATCCAGCTCTATTGCTTGTTCAAAACTTTCGATGGCTTTATTCTCGTTTTGGTCCATCAAATGTGTTGTCCCTTTTTCTATGTGCAACTCGATATTTTCGGGGTAATCTGCAACTAGGTCGGTCAATAATTTTAATGCAGTCTCAAAGTCTTTTGCGTTTCTTTTTTGCTTTGCTTTATCAAACTTCTTTTGGTCTCCAGACTTCATTTGAGCTTGAAGCCCAGAAGAGAATAATAATCCAACTAATACCAATAAAATAAATCTCATCTAAATAACATTGTATTACAAACTTAATCATTTAGAAGTAAGTTGTATCGAAAGATTTATTTAAGTAAAATTTTTGAGTAATTCTGTAGCTTTTTTATCTCCTAATTTGGAAGCTTCCTTTAGGTCTGTGATAAAACCATTGTTGCCTGCGTTCTTTTTTGCAATCGCTCTATTTCTAAGCAAATCTACTCTTTTGATAAATTTTACTTCACTATCATCTTCTGATACAGATTCAAAAGCTGCTAAGGCTTCAACATATTTTTCTTGCTCATTTAGCACTACACCATATTGGTATCTTGCCCAAGGTAACCATTCGTAATTAACATCAGTTTCAGCAAATTCTCTTTTGGCAAATAATTTCAAATCAAATTCTGCTTTATCAAATTGCTTGAGCTGCATGTGGCAAGTGGCTTTTTTTCTTCTAGCTTTCCAATACACTGCTTGTAGTGCAACAGATAATTTTAAAGCCTTATCTAAATCAAGAATTGCATCTTCCCAATTTTCTTCGATCATATGGACTTCTGCTCTTCCAAAATATGGATAAGGGTTTGTTACATCTATAGAGATACTTTTGCTATAATCTCTTTTGGCATCATGATACTTTCGCATCATATAATTTACCTTTGCCCGACGCTCATATGCTACGGCGTGATTATTATATTTTTCTATCGCTCTGTTTAGCGCTTTTATAGCTTCTTCTTCTTTACCTTCCTGATCCATAAGGTCTCTACCTTTGATGAATTGCGATACAGCAACTTTATCACTAATTGGTTCAAGATGTTTAAAGATCAATATTTTTCCTTCGTTCAGTAACCATGCATCTATAAATCCAGAAATGGCAAATTGAGAACAATATTCAAGTAGACCTACTGTATTTTTAAATGTTTTTTCATACAATTGGCGAACCATTCTAGGCACTTCGATTGTCAGTTCCTCGGCTTTAAATATGTCCTCAGGAGGAAATATTATATCATTTTTATAATAGGCTTCGATTCTATACTCATACATCTTCAGTGCTTGAGCAAAGCTCTTTTCATTACTAAAAAGTAATTTCCCTTGTATTATCGTTTTTACTAATTCCACAGAAACTTTCGGATTATTTATATTTTAATAAGAAAAAACTGTTCCATAGTTCCGTTTTTTCTCGGAAAAGATCAATTTTTTTTAATTTAATTGATTAATACCTATTTAAGACTAAAAATCATTCACTTAACCACACTTTGCATCCTTCTGTACAGTTTTTACAAATATCAATCTGATCTCTTCCTTTGAATAATTCTGCTCTGAAATCTGAGTACTTTTGTTGGTAAAATATTTTTGAAAGTGAATTTTTAGACAGATCACCTAGAACATGTTGGGCATCTTTATCAAAGCAGCAAGGTACTACTTTCCCATCCCATGTTATGACACACGAATGCCATAATTTCCAACAATGATTTAATAATTTATTTTTTACTCGATAGGTTCCATCTGAGAGCTTTTTGTATCGAGCATATTTTTGATTGTCAGGAATTAGCGGATTCCCGTTTATAAAATCATAAACTTGAGCAGATTTTAACTTTACTTCGTCAATACCGATTTCTTTGGCTAATTTGTACACTTCATCTATTTGATGTTCATTAGGTTTTACTACTAAAAATTGGAAAATGGTATGTGGGGTGGGAGAGTTTAATTTCTTTTTCCACTTGACGATATTTTTTGCTCCTTGAATTACTGTTTCTAGTTTACCTTCTTTTCTATAATTTTCGTACACTTCTTGAGTTGTTCCATCTAATGAAATAATTAATCTATCGAGACCTGACTCAATGGTACGTCTGGCATTTTTTTCATTCAGAAAATGCCCATTGGTAGAAGTTATGGTATAGATATTTTTTTCATTGGCATATTGTACCATATCTAGAAAATCAGGATTAATGTATGGTTCGCCTTGAAAGTAGAAGATTAAATACATCAGGTGATTATGAATCTGATCAATGGTTTTTCTAAAAAAATCGGTCTTTAAATTTCCTGTTGCTCTAGAAAACGATCGTAATCCGCTGGGGCATTCAGGACAACGTAGATTGCATGCCGTTGTCGGTTCTATAGAAACAGTAAAAGGCAATCCAGCTTGAATTGGTTTTTTAAAAAGTCTACTTAAATAATAACTGAATACCACTTTTAATAAGTTAATACACTTACTAACGCTAAGTTTCTTAATAAACGAAATACTGTCTTTAATATAAAGTTTAGACATTAAGGTACCTATCTTTTAAGAGTTGGATGTGATGTACTAAATGACCTGTAATGATATAAATTATTGCCCTAGCTGAGGTGTTTTGTCCCATCAGTGAAATGGTTTTTTCCCAATCACTTTCACTAATATTTGCAAATAAAATATCGTGATATTGCCTTAGTGCCGAGAACTGATTTATTAATTGTGTTTTATTATAATGAGCAATATCTGCATTCTCGACATATTCATCTTGATCGAACCCTATTAAAGATTGTTTTTCTCCTCTAATTATTGATAGTAATCTGTATGCGAATATTTGTTCTGTATCTATTACATGAATAATGGATTGCCTAATTGTCCATTTTCCAGATTGATAAGCATAATCCAATTGTTCTTCTGATAATCCAGAAAGTAAATTCTTAAATTCTGCTGTTTTACTTTTCAGAAATTCTAAAATTCCATTTTGAGGTAGCGCTTCGATGTATTTTTGATAATATGTATTGTATTCTGATTGTTCTGGCTTATTTATCATAGTGAATTTCTTTCTTAAGAAGCTAATATAATCTTAAATGTATTAGTGATTAAGAAGATGTCATTTTAACTGTTGAAATAGTCATTTTATTGATAATTATTTACACTGGCTATTATGCTGTTCGTATTTTTAATGTTGAAGAATATTTGGTTATAGAATGCTATTTTTGTGCAGATAAATTGATCGAATGAGTGGATTTTTTAGTTGGAGAAGGAAAAAAACAATAATTGATACCTCTATGAAGTATTTGGTTGTAGGATTGGGAAATATTGGAGAAAAATATGATAACACTAGACATAATATTGGTTTTGAAGTGCTAGATTTTATGGCTGAAGAAGCCAATACATCTTGGAAAAATGTATCTCACGGTTCTATGGCTACGCTTAAGCATAAAGGTAGAACACTGCTTTTGCTAAAACCAAATACGTATATGAATCTGAGTGGCAAAGCGGTCAGGCATTGGCTTGTGAAAGAAAAAATCAAAAATGAAAACCTACTGATCATTGTTGACGATTTGAATATAGATTTAGGAAAATTGCGTCTTCGAGGTAAAGGATCTGATGGTGGACATAATGGATTAAAAAGTATTGCTCAAGAGTTGGGTGGACAAAATTATCCTCGTCTTCGTGTAGGGATCGGTGATAATTTTTCAAAAGGAAAGCAAGTGAATTTTGTTTTGGGAGAATGGACCAAAAAAGAAAAAGAGGTGCTTCCAGAAATTATAAAAAGGTGCAGTGAGGCAACTAAGAGCTTTGCAAGTATTGGTTTAAAATATACTATGGATCAATTTAATAAATCCTGAATCGTAACAAGCAATTTAGTTTCTATACTATCCTGATTTATCGTTTCCCATCTTTTGGTATTGTTATGAAATTCTGCTAAATATTCTTGTTCTACTTGTCCAGGAGTTGGAATAAAAATCGCCTTTTTTCCGCTTTCGTACAAATCCATAATCGTGGTATAACCAGATCGTGAAATGATCAGCGCTGCATTATTAATTAAAGTTTCTAATTGGTATTTATTGGCTAAATTTATTATCGAGATATTGTTTATTTCTTTGTTCAATGGCTTTTCTGTGCCTCGAACGATCACCACACTGTATTCTATATTTTTTAAATTTTCAATTAGTTTGTTTTCTAGATTAGTACGTTGTGGTTCTGGACCAGAGAGTATACAGAGTATGTGTTTTTGCGATTCGTCTTTTAAGTTAAAGCGTGTTAAAGGACCTATAAATTTTAGTTTTTGGTTTTTGGAATAGCTTAACTTTCCTGTCAATTTTCTATTATGGAAATCAGGGACCCAAATCTCATTAAATGGAGAAATCCACGATTGAATCTTAGCGCTAAATAACAACTTAGATAGCGGATTTCCTTTTACTAAATTTAGTTGATGAGTTATGAATACTGATTTTATGTCTTTATGATAGACGCCGTAACGGTTGTCAGAAATTATTAAATCTGGACAAAAATCATTCACTACTTTTTTAATGGCTTTTTTTTCTGATCGGATGGCATTCCAAATTTTTGGATATTGGAGGATGACATTAATGGACATTGATGTATATCTGTAATGGATATTGTAGCTTGGGATCTCAAGATATTTGCAAGAATCACCAAACTCTCCTTTTAACCAAGTCAAGGCAGGACCATCTGAAGCTATCAATACACTTGCATGAAAGTCTAAAAATTTCTTAATGAGTGGAAAACATCGAGTGGCATGTCCCAATCCCCAATTTAATGGAGCTATAATTATTTTTGATTTTTTGTAATTCGAGAAATCAATTGATTCTGATTTCATCATTATTTTGATCGTAGAAATTGAACTTTTTGATATACAGTTCTGGGTTTTCTTTAAGTTTTATCCATTTTTTATACTTCTTGTACCATTCCCATCTTTTTCCACTTACCAAGCCTTTTGACAAATAAGCGTATAGAAATGGGTGCGTCTCTAAAGTTAACTTTGCAGATGGTCGATTCTGTATAATGATATCAATACTTCTTTCTACTTCTTCGACTACAAGAATTAAAGGTTGAATTTTGTTTTTCCCATTACAAGTTGGACACAGCTGTTCTGTATCGATTTTCATTGCTGGTTTAAGTCTCTGCCTTGTAATTTGCATCAGACCAAATTTACTCAATGGCAATATCGTATGCTGTGCTCTATCTTGAGACATAAATTCTCGCATAGATTGGTACAGCTTCACTTTGTTTTCTTGAGCGCGCATATCAATAAAATCAATGACAATCAATCCACCTATATCTCGTAATCTTAATTGTCTAGCGATCTCTTTTGCAGATTCTAAATTGACAGATAATGCGGCACTTTCTTGATTTTGTTTTTTTGTTTTTGGGCCGCTATTCACGTCGATAACGTGCATTGCTTCTGTGCTTTCAATCACCAGATAAGCGCCACTTTTCATCGTGGAAGTTTTTCCAAAGGAAGCTTTTATTTGGTTATTTACCCCGTAGGATTCAAATATTGGTCTATTGCCTTTATAGTGATTTACGATTTTTACTTTATCTGGAGCGATGCTTTTTACATATTGTTTAACATTACTATGAATCCCTGAGTCATTAATGACTACACTATTAAACTCATCGTTCAATAAGTCTCGGAAAATTGTAGAGGCTTTATCGATTTCACTTAGCAGTTTTCTAGGTTTTGGGTTTGCATGCAATGATTCGTAGATAGAAGTCCATTTTGCACTAAGGTTTGAGATCTCTTCGTGTAGGTCTGCTACCTTTTTGCCTTCTGCTGCGGTCCTAAGGATTAAACCAAAGTTTTTGGGTTTAATGCTTTCTGCCAATACTTTAAGTCTATTTCGCTCTTCTGGATCAGCAATTTTTTTAGATATTGCTACAACATTAGCAAATGGAGTAAGTACTAAGAATCTACCAGGTAAGGTGATTTCGCAGGTTAATCTCGGACCTTTAGTAGAAATAGGTTCTTTCAGAATTTGAACCAGAATCGGTTGATTCCTTGTAAAAACCTTATTTATCAAACCATCCTTTCTATTGTCAGGTTCCATTGGGAATTCACCTAACATTGCAGTTTTAATCTGCTTATTTTGGGAAAGTTTGGTAAATTTTTGGAGTGATTTTATTTGTGGACCTAAGTCTGTATAATGCAAAAAAGCATCCTTCCGGACTCCGACGTCCAGAAAAGCTGCATTAAGATCTGGTCTCAACATTCCTATTCTTCCGAGGAAAATGTCTCCTACCACAAAGTCTTCATCTTTTGCTTGCTTGTGCAATTCGACGAGTTTTTTGTCCTCTAATAAGGCGATCTCAACTTCCGTAGAAGTCCCACGAATAATTAAATCCTTTTCCAAAACAGACTTAAGGTTTTATCAATATGCACATTAATGCACCGATACCATTTGTAGTCTTCGAGACAATACAAATGGTATCATACGCCATCATTATGGCTTTAATTCAGAACGGCAAATTATTGCCAAAGAATAATAAATTATTTATTCTTCTTTTTGTGTCTGTTTTTTCTTAATCTTTTCTTACGCTTATGAGTAGCGATCTTGTGTCTTTTTCTTTTTTTACCGCAAGGCATATTTATATATTTAAATTAATGTCAGTATTAACGAACACACAACTTTCTGTGAAGTTCTATTTTTTCAGAATTTTTTAATTCTGTATATATTTCGAGTAAATAGCAATGTGCCTGTACATTTCTTGGTTCTAATGAAAGTACCTTTTCAAATCGACCTATTGCTTTTTCCCATTGTTTTGTTCTAATTCCTAATCTTCCTAATTGCAATTGTACCTGGTAGGAATTTGGATATTCTTTTTCTAAATCCATAATTTGTAAAATTCCTGCCATTGGGTTTTCTTCTGGCGGCATTTCTACACTACACAATGCTTTATTGATTTTCAGATCAACATTATCTGGATTCAATTCTATACCTTTATCAAATGCCGATACTGCTTTTTGAAAAGCAAATTTCTTTTTGTTTTCAACATCTGCAGACATCATTCCGATATAGTAAGTAGATCCGCAGATTGACCAAGAATCTTCGCTATTGGTTAATTCTGCAACTTTCTCAGCATAATGACCGGCAACAATAGGGTTTTTAAACGAGTACCATTTACTGGATAGTTCCTTATATATGGTAATTTTTAAAGAATCTTCTAATGTGCTTTCTAGATCAACATTTAGATTTTCTAATTCTACCTGCTGGTCAGTAGTTAATTGCCGATAAGAATCATGGATTTCACGATCTATATCTAGGTATTTTAGGTTTTCAGCTCTGAACTTTTCCAGATCTTTTATTTCTTTCGAAACTGTATTACAACCAAAGTATAATGCAAAAAACATTCCAAGAAAAACTAAGACTGTTATCTTCTGGCCTTTATTGAATAACATTTACTCTTTTTCTACTTTTGGTTCTTCTGTCACATTGGTTTTTACCTGCTCTACGAATACCTTAGAGGGTTTAAACGTTGGAATAAAGTGTTCAGGAATTTCAATAGCAATATTCTGCTTAATGTGTCTTCCTATTTTCTTTGCTCTTTTTTTAATGATAAATGACCCAAAACCTCTGATATAAACATTTTCACCACTAGAAAGTGTTGATTTGATCTCGTCAAAAAACATTTCTAGTGATACCAACACATCTACTTTAGGCACACCAGTTTTTTCAGATATCGAATTTACTAAATCAGCCTTTCTCATGTAATATTGTTTAAATTATTGATTTTCTTGGATTTACATCCTTAAAAACAGTCTGCAAAGTTCGTATTTTTCTTCTTTTATGGAAATTATTACTCGCTTTTTTTGATATACATTTTTTTATAATGAATAATCTAACCCATATGTATTTTATTATGCAGTCATTTTCTTTATAAATCATGGCTTCACTAAATTTTAGTACGGTATCTTGCGCTCAAAGAAAAATGATATTATGATATTATCAATGACAGGTTATGGGAAAGGTGCTGAGATATTTGATGGAAAAGAAATAACTGTTGAAATTAAGTCACTTAATGGCAAAACCTCTGATGTTCGATTGCGTGTACCAAATGCTTACAAACAAAAAGAAATGGAATTACGTAAGTTAGTAATAAACCACGCACTCAGAGGCAAAATTGATTTTTCTATAAAAATCGGCGCTGGTTTTGATGATGATGAGTTTGCGATTAATACACCATTGATAAAAAAATGTGCTGCAGAATTAAAAACTATCCAAAATGAACTGGAACTATCCAATACCGATATTCTCCAATCTATCATGCGTATCCCAAACGCTGTTATAAGCAATGAGTTAGAAGTTACAGATGAAGAGTGGGAAGCAATTAAAAAAGCAACTTTACTCGCTTTAGACCAGTTAAAAGATTTTAGAAAAGAAGAAGGCAACTCATTAAAAGAGGATTTTGTCTTAAGAGTTACTAATATTAATAATCTACTCGATGCTGTTGAACCTCACGAGAAAGAACGTGTTGAAAAACTGAAAGAAAGATTGACTAAAAATTTAAATCAATATGTAAAAGATGAAAATGTCGATCAAAATAGATTTGAACAGGAGATCATTTACTACTTGGAAAAAATTGATATTACTGAAGAGAAAGTACGTCTAAAACAACATTGTATTTACTTTATTGATACTTTAAATAATAGCGACGAAGAGGTAGGAAAAAAATTGGGTTTTATTTCTCAAGAAATCGGTAGAGAAATAAATACCTTAGGGGCGAAAGCCCAAAATTCGGATATCCAAAAGATAGTAGTTAATATGAAAGATGAATTGGAAAAGATTAAAGAACAACTTGCTAACATTATTTAGGATTAAGGTGGAGCATAAAAAATATAAACATTTGGTCATTACCGCACCATCTGGAGCTGGAAAAACAACTATTGTAAGGCACTTATTGCAGAAATTTGATTTTTTGTCATTTAGTGTCTCTGCAACAAATAGAGCAGAAAGACCTCATGAGCAACATGGAAAAGATTATTACTTTCTAAGTACTGAAGCGTTTAAATCTAAGATAGAAAACAACGAACTGGTAGAATGGGAGGAGGTATATCAAAACCAATATTATGGAACTTTGTTTTCAGAAATAAAACGTATTGAAGACTTAAATAAACATATCGTTTTTGATATTGATGTAAAAGGAGCTATCAGTATAAAAGAGGCTTATGGCGAAAATGTATTAACCTTATTTATTAAACCACCCACTTTTGAAACTTTAAAACAAAGACTCATTAATCGAAAAACAGAAAGTAAATCTTCGCTAGAAAAAAGGTTAAAAAGAGTAGAAATAGAACTTAAATTTGAATCAAAATTTGACAAAGTCCTCGTAAACGATGATCTTGAATTAGCTTTTAAAGAAGCAGAACAAATTGTAGAAAAATATATAAAACCGATTTAAGAAAAATATGTATTCCCTAACTACAAATGGCATCAAAGTAAACGTAGAAGCAATCTATGTTCCGCAAGAATCTAGACCCAACAAAAACTACTATGTCTATTCTTATCAAGTTACAATCATAAACAAAAGTAGTGATACCATTCAGCTATTGAGTCGCCAGTGGATAATTACAGATTCTTTTGGAAGGAAGAAAGAAGTTAAAGGTGAAGGCGTTATCGGTCAACAACCCATTATAGAGCCTTTGGATAGTTTTAGCTATCAATCATGGTGTCCTCTAAACACAAAAGTGGGCAGTATGCATGGAAAATATTTTATGCAAAATTTGACAACTGGAGAAAGTATAGATGTCGAAATTCCTAAATTTATCTTAATACATGACGAATTAGAAAATTGATGCATCCCATCTCATCGTTTTCCATTCAGTACCTTCATGCCAAATAAATAGTTGATTAAGATTAGGTTCTTTTATATATAAGTTATAAAACCAATCTCCTTGTACTACCTTAAACTTATCGGTTTCATAATTGGAAAGTCCAACGCCATGTCTCCAAAACCAATTACCACCCTGAGAGTACCCGACTTGGATTTTACCTGGCTTAACTACTTTCACATAAAAAGCGTCTTCAATATTCATCTGATTTACTTGAGAAACCGAAGTGAAGTTGGATTTACATTTTTTATTCTCCCAATATAAAAGTGATGATTTGAAAAATCGCGCATCATCATAGTAATCTCCAAATAAGTTAATCCCTCGATAATTTTCTGGCAATGTTAAAAAGTATATTTCATCTTCATTACAAAAATCAAAGGATGCAACCATATCATGCTGAATATCAGATGCTGTTTTGATATGAATAATTTGATTAACGGTAAGTGCTAAGTTAGCAGTTAAAAATACAATGATTAAAGGGTAGCCAATCTTTTTAGGAAATGAACCTAATAAGTAAATGATGAATATACTAAAAAACACCAATCCAAAATAGGAATAACGGTCATTCACATATGGCACAACGTAATAGAAATACAAATTGACAATCGGAAATATCCCCATAAAAAAAGCGATTAACCCTATGCCACTAAGTCGCAAATTAAAACTCAGATTTTTATACTTTTTTAAAAAGAAAAATATTGCTACTCCAACCAATATTGTTGTAATAAGCAGCACAATTTGCATGTTAAACAAACCATATATTCTATGCCTCAAATCATAAGGAAAAAAATGTGCAAAGGATATGTGCTTTACAAAATATTGATACCCATTGCTTAACAATAATTCTGGACTAAAATTCAAATGTTTGTCTGAACCATAATGCCCAACCCAGTTCCCAAGAATCATTTTATTGAGAAAAAAGTATATCGCAATAAATATCAATTGCGGAAAGAATATATTCTTAAGTTTATAGACAATATTATTATGATTCCCTAAGAAAAACAGCAATACTAAAATGATAAAAGGCGAAGCCAAAGCTACTTCTAAAATGAAAAAACTAGAAAAAATTAGCACATGATGGATCAACAAAAATGCTTTTTTTTCTGTATCTAAATATTTTAACAAAGTATGAATCGACAGTAAAAACCATAATGTAACTAACAGATAGTGCATACATGCATTCCAAGTCAAAACTTCACATTGATAAGGAGAAACCAAAAAAAGTAAAGCTGCTGCTGCACCTAAAAAAGAATTAAAATTTGGTATGCTTATTTTTGATAGAAAGCCATAAATCAGACTTGCATTTATGCCATGAAGGATGGCAAAGAAAATCGCATAAGCAAAGTGACTTACACCAAACAAACGATAAAAACTATAGTTGATAAGATGGAACAAGTGATGCAGGCCATCATAATCAAAACAATCAATAAAATCAATGAAAGAACTAGAATCGTACTTAGTCATCCAGTTTAAAAAATCCCTAGTAAAGCCGTATTTATAAGCAGGAACAAAAACAATACAAGATAATAAGACAAAAAATATTGTATACCATGCTTTAGCTTTGGCGATCATCAGCATTTTCGATTTTAACGGTACCTGTATACACTATTTTTCCAGATTGGTTTTTGTTTTTCAAAACTTGTATTCCTTCCCAATCATAACCGCAATCATTATGCAATTTACAGCCATCTAAGTGTAAGGTAGCACCTGGTTCTACGATGATTTTTCCTCCACTTGGCATAGATAACCTACACTTTATCGTCAGGCTGTTTCCTGTTGTAATTAGTAAATCTTTATTTAGATCTATCGCTCCTGCCCAGATGGTATCTCTATTTATTTTATAGATTTTAGTATGGTCTTTTATGCACCAATCTGGTCTTACCACTTTACGAGTAGTGCTATTCAGCATAGCAATTGACTTATGCACTCTACCAAGTTGACAAGGAGTGATTGCCATTTGGCTGCTGTTGTAATCCATCAGATTATTGGACACAGGATCTGGACATTTTTCCGTACCATCAGGGTGCCAGCAATTGGGATGCGGCGGAGTATCATCACAACCATCATGCTTGGTCCATGAATGTTTCAAACTAAAAAAGTGTCCGATTTCATGATTTAATAAGGTGGCAAATTTCCATGGCTCTTCTCGCTTTTCTGCAAGACCAGCAATCTTTAATCCATTGCCCAATGCAATTCCTGTTCGATGTGCTCGGTGTCTTCCTGTAGCCAAACTATCGGGGTGATGTGGGATAATAAAAATATTCAATATTGAGTCTTCGCCGATTTTATATTTGTCAATTACTTCACGACTATAATTGTTTTTATTTCTTCCTTTATTTACAAAAAAGCAATGATCATTATCATAATGGTGATAAAATGCATCGTCATTTTCTCCTTGCGACGGAGTTAACACATACTGATACCGTGGATTATGATTTGGTGTCTCATTTCCGACAGGTAAATTCATGGCAAAATTCTCAATTAGTCGATCATTCGCATTTTGTAATAAGTATCTCATATACTTTCTGCCATCTTCTGGACCAAAATTGTATTCTGCATTTTCATTGTCCATAAAATGAAAATTAACCCTGATGTAACGTACAGGATATAAGTCTGGATCAATTGGAATATAATTTAGTGGATCAGTACAAGACTGTTTGTTTTGATTGACTTCTTGAAACTCTCCTATAGCAACCAAATCTTCTTGAGATTTCACGAGAATCTTATGTAGTTTTTTATTGCACCCAGAATTAAAAAATAAAAGGACCAATAAAAGACAACAGTAATTTAAGTATTCATTGCTCCGCATATGCTTATGACTTGTCCAGAAATATAATTTGATTTTTCAGAACCTAAAAACACACATAAATCTGCAACATCATCTGCTGTTCCAAACTTTTTCATTGGTATAGAATTGATATATGCTTCTTTTACTTTTTCATCCAATTCGTGGGTCATTTCTGTAGCTATAAATCCTGGGGCGATTGCATTGCATCTTATGTTTCTTGATCCGACTTCTTTAGCAATTGATTTTGTAAAACCTATGATTCCAGCTTTTGATGCAGCATAATTGGCCTGACCTGCATTACCAAAAACGCCTACTACAGAACTCATGTTTATTATACTGCCTTGACGTTGTTTCATCATTGGTCGTAAGACATGTTTAGTAATATTAAATACTGATTTTAAATTTACTTCTATCACTTTGTCCCACTGCTCCTCGCTCATCCTAAGCATTAAAGTATCTTGGGTAATCCCTGCATTATTTATAAGTATATCAATGCTCCCAAATTTTTCTAATGTTGCTTCTATCAACTGTTGTGCTTGTAGGTAGTTACTAGCATCGGATTGTACTGCCAACATTCTTTCTTTGCCATCATCAAACTCATTAATTATAGCAAGTGCTTTTTCTGCTGATGATCGATAAGTAAACACCACGTTGGCACCTTCATTTACAAATCTTTTTACTATTGCTGCGCCAATACCTCTTGATCCTCCGGTAATGATTGCAGTTTTTCCTTCAAGCATTTTCATAAATATTACTTTATTTGAATTTGTTCGTCAAAAATAGTGTTATTATCTAACATTAGATATAGGATTTATAACTGACAAAAGAGCGCTATATGAAAACCACCATTTTATTACTTTATGTCATTAAAAGAATCAAAAAATGAGTCAGACAATAAACAAACCCTTTAGCCCAGGTGTACTAAGTATGCTTCCCTTATTTTATGTTGGATGGTCAGACAGTGTACTTAGTCCTTCTGAAATGAAATTGATACATAATAGACTTAAAGAATTGGATTTTTTAAGCAAATCTGACTATGAGTATTTGATCAAATATTCCGATCCTACAAATCCCCCTTCAGAAGAAGTTTTTGATTCTTGGGTAAATGCCATTAAGTCTATTGCCAATGACATTGACATAGAAAAGAAAAATTCTCTAGTCGACTTGGGTTTAGAAATTGCAAAAGCGAGCATTAATTATAATGCAGATGAAATGTGGAAGTCGCCACGCACAAAACAAAGTCTATGTGAGATAGAAGAAGCATTGGGTTTAGATTGTGGTTCTAGTCATATGATTTTGCTAAATAATATTACAGAAAATCCAAAACCAGAAGATTCTAGTTTCGATCCTTTATTGATGTTAAAAACATTGGATGGCAAACATGAGGAAGTTAATACCAAAATGCGTAAACTATTACGAGATCCATTTTTTGCCTATACCGATGTAAGAAATAAAGAGGAATATAGGATGCTGGTATTAAAACAACTTAAAGAGCTAGCAAAACAAGGATTGAGCGCTTACGCATTCCCTAAAGAATATGGTGGACAAGAAAAATATGGCGATCACATTGCAGTTTTTGAAATGTTGGGTTTGCACGACCTCAGTTTAACTGTCAAATTTGGGGTTCAGTTTGGTCTTTTTGGTGGTGCAATTATGGGACTAGGAACCGAGCAGCATCACCGTAAGTTTTTAGAACCAATGTTTAAAACTGATCTTTTAGGGTGTTTTGCCATGACAGAAACCAATCATGGTTCTAACGTAAAAGGATTAGAAACAACAGCCACTTATTCTCCAGAAGATGACACTATAATCATAAATACTCCGCATCAAAATGCAAGCAAGGAGTATATCGGAAATGCGATGCACTCATCAATGGCAGCAGTTTTTGCCCAACTTATTGTTAATGGCGAACATCATGGTGTGCACTGTATCCTCGTTCCTATTAGAGATAAAGACGGTAATCTCCTTGCAGGAATTAAAGTTAGAGACTGTGGCTACAAGATGGGATTAAATGGAGTTGATAATGGGATGTTTTGGTTTGAAAAAGTCAAAGTTCCGAGAAATAACTTACTAAACAGATTTGGTGGAATAACAGAAGATGGAGTTTACAAGAGCGAAATAGAAAATCCGAACAAGCGATTCTTTACAATGTTAGGCGCACTTGTAACTGGTCGGGTATCCGTTGGGTTAGCTGGCGTGAGTGCTTCCAAAACTGCATTAACTATCGCCATTAAATATGGTCTTAAGAGAAGGCAGTTTGCACCAGATGACAAAAGTCCAGAAACGATAATCATGGACTATCCTACACACCAACACAGACTTTTCCCACTTCTAGCAAAAACATATGCATATCATTTTGCCCTGCATGACCTCGTTGATGAGATGGTAAATACCCCAAAGGGTGGAGATTTTAGAATTATAGAAACGAAAGCTGCAGGTTTAAAATCTTTGGCAACATGGCACACCACGCAAACTATTCAAGAATGTAGGGAAGCATGTGGCGGTAAAGGATATTTGGATGAGAATAGATTATCTGACTTAAAAGCAGATACAGACATTTTTACCACTTTTGAAGGAGACAATACGGTATTGTTGCAATTGGTAGCAAAGGGAGTATTGACAGATTTTAGAAAATCTTTTGGAGAAGACAGCATTTCTATAGCAATGAATTATCTCAGCAATCAAATTTCTTTGAAAATCAATGAATTTAATCCAATTTATGCCAATCGTGTAAATAGTAACCACTTGCTTAATCCCAAATTCCATATTCATGCATTTGAATATCATGAGGAAAAACTATTAATGACGGTAACTCAAAGGATGAAAAATTATCTATCCAAAAAGCTCAGTCCAAACGATGCTTTCCTGAAATGTCAAGTACATTTAATTGCTTTGGGGAAAGCATATACCAACAGATTGACACTACAATCCTTCCAAAATGCAGTAGATAAGTGTCAAGACCCAAAAATTAAAGATGTTTTATCCCTATTGTGCCAGCTTTATGCGCTATGGACAATAGAGGAGAATAAAGGTTTTTACTTAGAAAATGATTATATCAACGGAACAAAATCAAAGGCAATCCGTCGTGTAATTGCAAAATTAATGCAAAAACTACGACCGCAAGCAAGTAGTATAATTGATGGATTTGGCATCCCTGAGGAATTATTAGGCGCAAAAATTATTCTATATAATTGATTTACAGATTGATATACATTTATTAAATAAAATTGGATTTTTATTTGGCGTAAATGAGATTTTAGCTGTACTTTTGCCACGCTTATTAATTAAGCTAAAGGAGGTCTGGTAGTTCAGCTGGTTAGAATACCTGCCTGTCACGCAGGGGGTCGCGGGTTCGAGTCCCGTCCAGA
>JAHDBF010000056.1 GCA_020630525.1 Saprospiraceae bacterium | reverse complement strand
TCAAAAACAAGCAAAATGAATTTGAAGAAAAAAAACAACTTTATAAATCACTTCAATAGTAAAAAATTACTTTTACTACATGTCATCAAACTTTGGACGTAATATTTTATTTCTATTGGCCATAAACCTATTGGTTAAGCCGTTTTATATATTCGGAATAGAGGTACAAGTGCAAAACATGATTGGTCCAGAGTCTTATGGTCAATACTTTGCTTTGTACAATTTTTGTTTTTTGTTTTTGGTGATATTGGATCCTGGTGTACACAACTACAACAGTAAATGGATTGCAGAAAATCATGGAAAAGTAACAGACCATATTAGTAAAACCATTGGATCAAAACTGCTCTTGTCACTTTCGTTTTTATGTATTGTCGGACTGGCAGGGCTAATTATCGGCTATCCAATAAGCTATTATAAAATACTGGGTCTGATTGCAATAAACTTTTTATTGGCATCAATTTATGTCTTTATCAAAAGTCATTTTCCAGCATTGGGAAAATATCATTATGAAAACTTCTTTTCTGTTTTAGATAAGTTGCTCATGATTCTAATCCTCGGATTTCAGGTCTATATAATACAGAAAATAGATATATACACTTTTGCCTACAGCATAATGACGGCTTACTTTATAAGTATATTTATAGCCACGATTGTATTGCGAAAGCATATAAAATTTAGCCTTAAAATATCATTTTCTGAACTTATAAAAATCGTTAAATCTAGCTTTGCCTTTGCATTGATAGGACTGTTTATGAGTCTTTATAATCGGATGGATGGCGTAATGCTAGAGCGTATGATGGACGACAATGGATATCAGGCTGGAATATATGCAGCAGGATATCGGATTTTGGATGCGAGCAATATGTTTGCTTTGCTATTTGCAAGTATTCTACTGCCACTATTCGCCAATTTAATTGCAAAAAACAAAAGTGTGTTGCCTGTTTTAAAGGAGGCCAGTGCCTTGATGCTTTTGATCTGTATGGCAATAGTTTCTATTGGGTTTTTCTATGCAACGGATATTATGCAACTGCTATATACCGATTTTAATCCACTGTATGCCGCCAATTTTAGTATTCTGATAATCGGTTTTTTTGGTGTTGGAATGTCTTATGTTTTTGGTACGCTGCTCACAGCGAATGGGAAATTATGGGAATTTAATGTGTTGTTGTTTATTGGAATATTGGTCAATTGGATACTGAATTATCTATTGATTTCTAAAATGCAAAGCCTTGGTGCATCCTATGCCACATTGATTACGCAAATGTTTATTTTGGTTGGACAATTATATTTGGTAAGCCAATATTTCAAAATCCGCATATCGCTAAAAATGGTTTTTCGGGTACTATTATTTGTCTTAGTTTCTTTAATAGTTTCTTACTTAATACATACATTACCCATTAATTGGATAATAAAAATGCTGATTACTGGAATAATTATCATTCTTGCATCATTTTTGCTAGGAATTATACGTTGGTATGCAGTAATAAGCCAACTAAAATCCGCTGATTCTCGCGAATAGATATGAGTGAAAAAGAAAACCTACTTGATTTAATAAACGCCATTTATCGTTGGCGAAAACCCATTATTATAAGCTGTATTCTTGCTGCACTATTGTCAGCAGGAATATCCTTATTAATGCCCAATTACTACAAAGCTAAGACCGTTTTTTACGCGGGAAGTCCAGACTTAGCAAAGCCTTCTCCTGTTGGAGAATCTGATACTGATATTGATATCTATGGTACCGATACGGATTTGGATAGGTTATTTTCTATCGCAAATTCTGAAAAAATAGCCAGTTATTTGATTAGTGAATTTGATCTTTTTACAAGATATGAGATCGATCCCAATGATGATAAAGCGCAATACAAAGTCAGGCTTAAATTAGCTGATCAGTATAATGCGCAGAAAAATAAATTTGATGCCTTGGAGCTTACGGTTGAAGATAAAGACCCAGAAGTAGCCAAAAATATGGCTAATGGCGCCAGGAATAAATTAAACGAAATAAGCCAAGCCATAATAAAAGAAAGCCAATCCAAATTGGTTGAAAACTACAAACAAAATATTGCTTCTAAGGAAAAAACAAAAAACCAACTTTCTGATAGTTTGACACAGTTAAAAAGCAAATATAAAATCTTTAGTGCTGATGGTCAGGGCGAAAGCTTAGCTACCGAATTAAGTAAAACCAATGCCAAGTTGGCTGCACAAAAATCAAAACTGTCTGTGTTTAAGCAAGATCCTATTTTTAGAGATTCTTTGACGCTTGTAAAGGCGATGGTTGCAGGATTGGAACAACAGAAAATATCACTAGAAAAAAGTGCAGCATTATTTTCTCAAGGAATAAATACCATAGATATTTTACAAAGAGAATTAAAAGATGTAGGTAATCAACTCAATGTTGATAAAGAAAGGCAAAAACAATTGTTGTCCGCATACAACAGTCCGTTCTCTGCTTTGCATATTATCCAAGAGGCAGAAACGCCAAAGATTAAATCTAGACCTATTCGATCTTTGATAGTGATAGGGACTACTGCTTTTGTATTTGTCCTTACGTTGCTTTGGGTAACTTTTATGCAGCAATACAAAGAGGTAAATTGGAAACGTATTTTCTCTGATGAACCTTTATAAGCAGATTACAGATAAGTCAGCTTTTTATTTATTTGCACTACTATCTTTTGTAAGTGTAATATCAGCAATTGTATTGAATAATTTTGCACTATTATTGTTGCCACCAGCATTAATTTTTGGGTTGATAGCGATTCTTGATTATAAGCTCATTTTCTATTTCTTTTTTCTGATTTTACCATTTTCGATTGAGATATATTTACCCAATGGGTTGGGTACAGATCTACCTACAGAACCAGTCATGCTTTTTTTAACTGCATTATTCTTTTTGCTTTTTTTGTGGAAAGGAAAAGAAATCGATATTAAGCAATTATTGGTTAATCCAGTGTCTAAGATTGTGCTTTTTCATCTTTTGTGGATAGGCATAACGGCAGTAATGTCTGACATGAAATTGATATCAATAAAATACTTTTTGGCAAAGCTGTGGTATGTAATTCCTTTCTATTTTTTACCGCTAATTTTATTTAATTCAACACAGGGATTTGTTATTGCTTTGAGGGTTTTGGTCCTTAGTGTTTGTCTGTCTTGTATTTATGTAATGGTGCGTCATGCAGGATTGTCTTTTGCGTTTGATGAAATAAATGAAGCATGCAAACCCATCTATCGTAACCATGTAAACTATGGTGCAATCATCGTAGCTTGTTTACCTTTTGCATGGGCTTTATTTAAAACTCAACCAAAGAAAGTTTTCTATTTTGGATTAATTACTTTATTGCTTGTAGCAACTTATTTGACGTATACACGGGCTGCGTATGTTGTCGTTATTTTGTCAGTTGTTTTATATTGGGTAATCCAATTTAAAGTAGTAAAACATGCAGCAGCTATATCGTTTGTTTTGGTGGCATTACTATTAAATAACTTTCTTGATAACAACAAATATTTGGGATTAGCACCCAACTATGAACGTACTGTTGCCCATACCAAATTTGATAATCTTTTAGAAGCCACCTATCAATTTGAAGATATATCTACGATGGAAAGGCTGTACCGTTGGGTAGCTGGATTTAATATGTTAAATGAGAAGCCAATATTCGGTAACGGACCTAGTACCTTTTATTCAAAATATGAAAGTTATACGGTATCTAGTTTCCAAACGTATGTAAGTGACAATCCAGAAAAATCGGGTATTCATAACAACTATCTGATGGTTGCAGTTGAGCAAGGATACATTGGATTGGTCATTATGTTGCTCGTAATTTTGATCCCATTGATTTTGGGAGAAAAGTGTTATCACGCCATAAAAGATAGCGATGATAAACACTGGCTAATGGCTGCGATATTGAGTGTTTTTTCTACAGCAGTAATCATATTAATTAATGATCTTTTAGAGTCGGACAAAGTGGGTACTATATTCTTTTTGTCACTGTCTATTATATCAATATGCTGCTCCCTTTACTTAAAAAAAGAACAGCATATTGAATCAGTAAATAGTTGATTAATTTTTACCCTACTATTGCACTTTTATAAACTTTTTTACTTCTTCGATTCCAGCGTCATCATTGGTATATCTAAAAATATAAACACCAGCTGGTAGGTCTTCTATCGGTAAGGAAAAGAAATTTTCTTTAATCTCTACATCTTTACTCCAAAGCAATTTTCCATCCATAGTAAATAGTTGAGTATTTACAGTTCCTTCGTAATCATAATGAACTATAAAATTGCCATTGCTGATAAAAGTAGAAGGCAAATATTTAGTCTCTTTAAACAAGTCAATACCCGAACAATCTTCATCAATTCCATTGTCAGGAATATCTATAGCAGATGGATAAATATTGTTTGCATCATCATTACAATCTGTATTGTCTCGTACAAATCCTGCTGGAGGATCTACCAAGCAAGTATCTAATGGGTTGTTAATATCGCCAAATCCATCGGCATCAAAGTCTAAGAAGTAAACATATCTCTCCAATCCGTTGTTTAGCTGACCATCACAATCATTATCTATTGCATCACATACTTCTGCTTGGGTAGGGAATATAGATTCGTCTAAGTCATTGCAATCTGTAGCATCAGTTACATAACCAGCTGGTGGAAAAGTGATACAAGTATCGATAGGCATGTCTATTTCTCCATAGCCATCCATATCTGTATCAAAATAGTAAGTAAATAAGGGTACACCATCGTTTACTATTCCATTACAATCATTGTCAAATGGATCGCAATCTTCGGTAAGACCTGGATTCATCAATGGATTAAAGTCATCACAATCTTCATAATTATAAAAACCATCAGAATCTACATCGTTGTAGAAATATTCATTGGCTAATGTAAAGGCATCATCAGCTATTTTCATTCCAATTAATCTTCCTGGAATGTCGTCTGCTGGTGGATGTATTCCACCCCAAATTCTAGAAAGACTTGTTTCATCAGAGGCATCTCTGTATGTTGCCCACTGTAATGTTATGTCTTCGCTTGGCCCTTCTTCAAACACTAAAAATTCATCTTTGGGCGCTACAAATTCTCCTACACCACCAGGAAAGTAAGGATCTCCTGTTAAGGTAGTTAAGATCTCTGCTGCTGCTCTAGAGTAGGTAGAGTGACCAGAGATATATCCTGCAAAATTAGGTGTTACAAAAGATGGTCTCTGATATGGCCACCATTCTTCTGCTAAGATCCAACCTACACCTGCTTGTGTTGTTTCTGGGAAAGGTATGTAGTCTGGTCCTCTCCAAGACTTAACTTTTACTTTGTTAACATTAGCATTATTGTTTCCGGCTAACGGATCACCAGGCTGCACTAATTCGATATAATCCGGAATAAGTGGTAGTCCTAGGTTAGAATAGTTAGGAAGATTAGGGTCGGAGCTTTGACCGTTATCAGCCATACATCTTATTGCAGAAATTGGTCTGAGGTAGTCATAGTAACCTTTGATTCCCCAAGCAGTAATGGCACAATCATGCATGGCACCACCTAACATAAAGTAGGCCTTTACATCATATTCTAGATCACTTTCTATCAAATGTTTTCCTACATATTTTCTCTCAAAATCTGGATGATCCATTACATAGTTTAAGATAGAAAACCAGTGACCTGGAGGGGTTTCTGATTCTGGACCATCAGCCCAAAATTCTGCAAGCACTCTTGCATAATCTCCTCGTTTTACCATATTCACTGGATAAGGTTTTCCTGTTGCAGGATTAACATCATGCCCTTCGGCAAAATTAATTCCTCCATCCATAGCATTATAGAAGTCAGGATATTCATCAAAAGTTTCTGGTAAATAACTGGTGTTTCCTATACCATTCGGGGATATGTCCCAAAGTGTTTCGTCATCTTTATCCAAGTGTGCACTCCACAATATATTCATCACAAATCCCCACTTATAATTGTCACTAGCCAATAAAGTATCCATCAATGGTGGTGGTCCTGGGTCATGATACACATTGTAAGTATCTCCATCTTTGTCAAAAACAGTTTTGTCTTCTTCTTTTAACGCAAATGGATACACATTTCCCCACTCTGGACTTAAAAATGGAGGTGTATTTCCTGGTATTACATTTCCACTTTGATCTATAAATACTGTTAATGTTAGTGGCTGCCAAGTATTCATATTTGTTGCCATTGGGTTTCCAGGACTTGAAACAATGAGTGGATTATTGGTAGGTTGATAGTATTGGTTTGCATAGTTACCGATTTCATTTGCGCCATCTCCGTTGTATCCATTTGAGTCTCCCAAGCCAAATAATCGATATTGCTCTGCAATATAATTCCCCATTGAAGAGGCTCTACCATCAGTATAGTCTAAACTATTGTTAAAAGAAAAGTAGTCTAACTCAATCATTTTGTCTTCTAATGCGCTAAGTAGCTGGCCATATCCTGGAGAAAAGCGGTACCTGAATCTCAGAAAATTATATGCAGCATGTGATACTGCTTCATTACGTGCCGCTTCTATATCATCTGGCATTGGGAAGTCAGAAAAAGGTGCGTTAAATCCGTTTACAGTTTTCCCAATAAGATATGGTTCTGCGATATCATCATATACTGCCCACGCATCATACATGGCCGCACTTAGATGGTGTAAGTTTCTTGCGTGTATAGTGGGACGAGCTAAGTCACCCCGTATAGCTTCTAATATTACTTCACTCCATTCCCTTGCAACAGAGTGTTCTTGAGCATTAGTAAATGAAAAGGTGCTAAAAAAAATAATTAGAGGTAAAAAATACTTCATAAATATACTGTTATCTGAAGAGCAAAGTTACTAACTTATATTATTAAAACAAATATGTATTAATTCTTGTCAATAAAGCTTATAGATCTTCGATACTTTGTTTTAAGTATAGAAGTTGGCTAGTGTCTTTTTCTTCTGTATCAGCTATCAGAATAGCCTCATTTACAGCATCAGCAGCCTCTTGCTTTATGCCAAGTTTATAGTTTAATAACGCGAGAATGGAGAAATAGCGGTATTGCTGAGAGGAATTGTCTAAATTTTTTAATTCTGACAATAATTTTTTGAGTTTTGGTTTATTGATTTCATGTTTGGCTTTTGCATCTAAATGCATAAAATCGAGTTCCACATTGGACGGATATCCTTTTTCGTAATACTCATTTATGAGCTCTAGAAATGCAGTATTTTTTGTTTCTGCATGAAGTCTTCCTAAAAAATACAAATAAGCTTTTTGTTCAAAATTTGTAGAGTCTATGTAGCTATATAAGCTTTTTGATTCTTCAAAATCGGGCCTAGGAATCCCTTGGAATAGTTTGTTGTTTACTAAGATATCTAAAGTCTGTTGAACCTTAGATTCTCCAACCAAAGTAATAAAATCAGATTTATTGTTGATAAAATATTCAAATTCTGGTGAAGAAGTATCGTAAAGAAAGTCATAAATAAATCGCTGATTGGTTGGGCTAGACCAATCCTGTTGTGTATCTAAATATTTTTTAGCTGTATTGAGGTGAGTTCCGTTGTTGAGTTCTATTCTGAAGTATGCCTCTTGGTATAAAATCTCAGGAGGTAAATTTTCTGCATTTGGATCGAGTACATAAAGGATTTTTTCTCCCTTGGCATCGTTTTTAATAGGTTTTGGTGCTTCTACTATTGCAATTTCTTTTTCTTTAGCGGCAGTTTTTATAGGCGCTTTTTTGATTCCCTTTTTTTTGTCTAATGCAAGTTTTCCGATACTTAGTAACTCTTTTGCTCCGACAAGATTTTCAATCCTATATCTGGTGTGACCGTGTTGGGTAATGAATAGTAGTGTGGGCAAAAAAGCAATTCTGTAGGGTGTTTGATAGTCTGATCCGATAGGACCATCCATATTTACTTTTATATTGATAAAATTCTTATTAAAAAACTTTCCTACATTCGGATCTTGAAAAACCCGATTCAGTTTTTTGCATGGTCCACACCAAGGGGCGTAAGTATCAATAAAAATATCTTTGTCTTCGATTACTGCTCGCTGTTTTGCAGCCTCTAATGATATTTCTGCAAAACGGATAGCTTGACCAACGGATTGGAAACTGAGGAAACAAAGCAATATTTGACAATACAGGCGCACTATGGGTGTAATCTTAAGATTGCTGTTTAAGGTATTCTAAAAATTGTTCTGCTCTACCAGCATCTTTGCCTTTTTTCTTTATCTTTTCTACTAATGCAGTTGCGACTTCGATTGATTTTTTGTTGTCACCTTGTTTGCTTAGGAACTTAGCGTAATTAATAAATTCTTCGTCTGTACATTCATCACATTTGAGCAATTCGTCATACCATTTGTGGTAATTCTCTTGTGCCTTTTCGTTTTCTTTGTAGAATATTTTTACATCTGATAAAAGTTCAGTGTAAGTCTCATATTTTTTTCCAGATTTCTTGATGTATTTTTTGGCATATTTTTCCCATTCATCATACGAGTCGAAAGCTTTAGCATAAGACATTAATGCTCGGTTTTCAAAAACTGCAGATTTTGATGGAATTGCATCATCCATTTTGGTGATTGCTTCTTTTAGTAAATCCTCGTATTCGTATTCTATGGCTTTATTAACTGTTTTGAGACAAGCTTTTTCAATTTTTTCTTCGAATATTTCTTTTGAAGAAACGGAGATGGCTGCTGATTTTACTTCTACTAGTTTGTCAAATAGTTTTGAATCTGCTTCTGTCACTGCTTCTAAAAGTAGTGTTGCTTTTTGTTCTGCAGTTATTTCTGGTTTTTCTTTAAAGTATTTATTGGCAACAGCTAGACTTGGTTTTCCTACTTTGTTTAATTCTTTAATGTACTTAAATACCATATCAAAATCTCTATCTCCATCTTCAAATCTTTCGGCATATGCGCCACTACGGTCGTCACTGGCGATCGCTTCTTTACCTAAATTTATCAAATCATCTGGTTGTTTTCCTCCAACAGATTTTTTGATTACATCACCATTAGAGCTCACGAAGTATAATGTTGGGTATGCAGATACAGAATAAGTCATTCCCCATTTCATACCTTCTTCTTTTTCCATATCCATCTTCATATTGATAAAGTGCTGGTTATAGAATTCTCCCACAGACTCTTGTGTAAATACTTTTTTTGCCATCGCTTTACATGGTCCGCACCAAGTAGTATAAGCATCTACAAAAAGAGATTTTTCTTGGGTTTTAGCCTCTTCTAATGCATCTTCCCAGGTTCCTTCAAAAAAAGAAATCCCTTGACTTGACACGCAAATTGGTAAGGCAAATAGCATGAAGGAGAGCAATAAATTTTTCATGATTTCGGAGTATTTATTTATTAACGCAAAAAAAGTACAAATGGACTCATTTTGGCCCGAATAATTATTTTAAATGGAAGATTTTCTCAGGAATGAATACACAAAGTTTAAGAATAATTATCAAAACTATCACTTAATCAAGCATCAAATAACATTTATTTAGCAATCAATCATGATAAAATTGCCAAATATTGAATCTTATATTTAAAAATGGTTTTTTTATGGCAAATGTCAGTTGCTTTTTACTTCATTTAATCGGAATCCAACGCCATGAATGTTTTCTAAAACCAATGATTCATCGGCCTTAAGATATTTCCTGATTCTGCTGATAAAAACGTCCATACTTCTGCCCATAAAGTAATCGTTTTCGCCCCAAAGTCTTTCTAGGATATTTCCTCTTTTTACAATGTTGTTTTTGTTTTCTATAAGCAGTTTTAAAAGATCGGCTTCTTTCTGAGTGAGGTTCTTTTCCTGACCGTCATAAGTTAGTATGAGGTTATTGTAATCTAAAACAAATTTTCCAACATAGTATTCAGTATTGTTTTCTTCACGGGTTGTGATGTATTTTCTTTTTAAAAAAACTTCGATTTTTAGAATCAATTCCTCTATACTAAACGGTTTTGTCATATAATCATCTGCACCTAGTTTTAGTCCCGATATTCTATCTTCTTTAAGAGATTTTGCAGTTAGAAAAATCAGCGGTACTTCAGTATTTTTTTTTCTAATCTCTTTTGCGAGAGAGAATCCATCCATCTCGGGTAGCATTACATCAATGATGCATAGGTCAAAATTATGTTCCGAAAATCCTTTCAGTGCAGACTTACCATCTGCGTAATGGATCACATTAAATTTATTGAGCTCTAAGTTATCTTTTGTTACATAACTCAATACTTCGTCGTCTTCGACATACATGATTGTTGCTTTTGATTCCATATTTAAACTTTGTTTATGATTAGATTAAAAGTTGTTCCTTGTCCCAATTTTGATTCTATATAAAAATGCCAATGGTGTGATTCGCAGATATTTTTTACGTAAAATAACCCGAGTCCAAAGCCTTTTACATTATGGATATTGCCCGTAGATACGCGGAAAAATTTTTCAAATATTTTTTTCTGATCTTCTTTAGCTATACCAATTCCGTTGTCTTTTATGGATAATCGAATCTGATTTACATCTTTATCCTTGATTGAGATTTTAACTTCTGGTTTGCCATTACAGTATTTAAACGAATTGTCAATAATGGTATTTATGACATTGATAAAATGCAGCTCATCTGCTTTAATGATTATATCTCGAGAATCAGATTTTAAGAAAATGCGGCCATTTTTCTCTTCGAATTTTAGTTGTGAGTTGTTGATTATATTTTCTATAACTTGAGTGATGTTGAGCTTTACTTTGTTTAGCTTAAATTGATCTTTTTCTAGTCTGGCAATGTTAAGTACCTTTTCTACTTGATCGTTGAGCCTTACGTTTTGTTGTTTTATAATTGAAGTATATTTTTTTAGTCGCTCGTTGGAATCAATCAATGGATCGGCAGCGATTACATCCGATGCAATCTTAATGGAAGAAATTGGTGTTTTAAATTCATGAGTCATATTGTTTATAAAATCCTTCTGAAGTTCGGTTAATTGTTTTTGTCTCAGGATTACCCACATTGCATATGCAAAGAAAATAACTGATAAAAGTGCAAGAATGCTAAAAGCAATGGATTGTCTCATGGTACCGACGATATATGAACCTCGTGCGGGAAATTTGACAACAAAATAATAGACCAAATCATCAAACTTGGGTAGGTCTTCACTCCTTACGAAAGCTTGTGAATCTTCGCTAATATTACAATAATTACCATAGACTAAACTATCGTTTTGACAATCATAAACCGCGTATTCAAAAACCGTGTTGAGTGATCTTTTTTCAAATTCTTGAAATAGAAAATCTTCTAGAATATTGGCATCTATTCGACTATTTACGTTAACAGAATAGTAATTGGAATATCTTCTGCTGATTAGATTTGTTTTCGGGAGTTCGGTCTTATTGTATTTGGCAATGGATTCGGCGACTTCTCTCAAGGAGCTTATTACGGTAAGATGAAATTCTTCTTCTTTTAAATTTAATGTTTTAGAAACCCAATATCCTTGTATAAATAAAATACCTGCAATGGCAATTACACCAAGTATGATTATCGTACGAATCGCATTTGAAGGCATATTTAATAGAAAATTGAAACACTAAATTAGGTCAAAAAATAACTATATTTTTTCATCGATGGTTTGATAACAAGCTATTAACAAAAGATAGAAAATGCATTAACATATTTGTTTCTGAAAAAATAAGGATAATTTTGCGGACATGTTTAAGAAACTGGTTTCATTTTTAATTCCAATGTTGATGATTTCGACACTAATCGGTCAAAGTATATTTGATGTATACAGAGATTCTACGCAATTGGAGGTATTAAATGAAGCTTTGCCAACCAAAATAGAAGAAGACACACAAGTAGGTGACGAAGATGAATTAGAAAACCCTTTTGATGTATCGCATGTACCATTGAGAAAAAACACGATTACTGAGCAAAGCAATACAAAAAGATATATCACAGCCACTCAAAGTACAAGTAAAAACCATCAGTTAGGGACAATTATCCCAATGTTAATTATACTATTAACTTCGCTTTTATTGGGAATAGTTACGTTTAATTATCGAAATCTGTTTAGCGACTTAAGGTTGTCAATAATGAATTTGAATTATATGAATTCATTGCGAAAAAAGCTGTCAGGAATAACACCATATATTGGCATTCTTTACTTGATATTTATTCTTAATGTGGGTTTGTTTTTGTTGTTAATATTTAATTCAAAGATTCCCATGTCAGGGGAAAAGGCTTTGTTATTCTTGTGTATTTCTGTAATGATAATGTATTTATTAAAACACATTGTTTTACGTTTGTTTGGCTGGATTTTTGATTTAGAAAACGAGTCGGGATCATATTCTTACACAATTGGTTTAGTAAATGTGAGTATCGGAATCATATTTATACCAATTAATTTAATGTTAGCGTTTGGTCCTGTAGAACTTTTTAAAGCAGTAGTGGGTTTTGCATTATTAATGGTGTTAGCCTTGTTGGGCTTTCGATTTTTTAGGGGAATCGTAATTTCTAGTAAATACGTTGTGTCAAGGACTTTACAATTTTTTCTGTATTTTTGCACCCTCGAAATTGCACCTGTTTTGGTAATCATGTATTGTATCAGCAATTTTAGCTGATAAAAAATACTTAAAAAAAGAGACTGTATGGCCTCAAGCACGAAGACAAATACGACGGAGAAATGCAAGGCAGTAAAGACTATCCTTATTTCGCAACCTAAGCCGGAAAGGTCTCCTTATTATCACTTGGAGCAGAAATATAATATCCAAATAGATTGGCGTCCCTTTATACACGTAGAAGCCGTTTCCGAAAAAGAATTCCGAAAATTAAGGATTAAGACAGACGATTTTACTGCCATTATTTTTACGAGCAAAAATTCTATAGAACATTTTTTCCGTCTTTGTGAAGAAACAAGGGTTAAAATGTCAATGCAGACCAAGTATTTTTGTCTTACTGAAGCCATCGCAAATTATCTGCAAAAATTCATTATTTACAGAAAAAGAAAAGTACTCGTAGGTAAAAGGAATGTTGCTGATCTCCATGATTATTTTATGAAGCATAAAGACAATGAAAAGTTTTTACTTCCATGTTCTAATCTTGGTGCAAAAGATGTCGTCAATTACCTTAATGAACAGAAAATAGAGTTTACCGAAGCAATGATGTATCGTACCGTTGCTAGTGATTTATCAGATCTTGAAGATGTAACTTACGATGTATTGGTGTTTTTTAGCCCATTAGGTATCGAATCTTTGTATGAAAACTTTCCATCTTTTAAGCAAAACGATACCAGGTTAGCTGTGTTTGGAAATTCAACAAGAAAAGCAGTTGAAGAAAGAGGATTAGACACTAATATACAGGCACCAACACCTGAGACTCCATCTATGTCTATGGCTTTGGAGGCTTATCTTAAGGTTTCTAACGATTAGTTTGGATTATTCCAATAGGTACAAGTTTATATCAAAATTTAAAGAAGCACTTAGCAAAGATCTTCCTGGATGGCAGGCGCAAAAAAGGATGGCACCAGGTCTATCGGATGCTTACCTTGTTTCTCCAGAAACACCCAAATATGCCTCAGTATTAGCATTGCTTTTTTATCACAAAAGAGAATTAAGTATCCTTTATATTAAAAGAGCAACAAAGTATAAAGGGGATAAACACAAAGGACAAATCAGTTTTCCTGGAGGACAAAAAAACCTGGGAGAATCTGATATAGAATGTGCACTCAGAGAGACCTTAGAAGAAGTAGGATTACAGATAGACAAAGACTTAATCATCGGAGAATTAAGTGAGATTTATGTTTTTGTTAGTAATTTTCTAGTCAAACCTTATGTTGCTTTTTACGAAGGAAAATTGGATTTAATACTGGAAGAAAATGAAGTTGATGATGTGATTATTTGGCCAGTAAAACAACTTCTACAAGGACATAAATTTACCAATATTACTGTCCGTGAACGAATATTACGTAACACACCATATTACCCATTAAACGACGAAGTACTTTGGGGCGCAACTGCAATGATGACTTCAGAATTGCTTGAGATTATACAAAAATTAGATACCTAGTTTAAAATCTTTACTTGATCTTCGGTAATATGTATTGTTCTTAACTGATCTGTTCTTTCTGTTATGTCACCAGACCCATTTTCTAGCCTTAAAACGCCTCTTGGACATACTGCAGAACAAACACCACAACCTACACAAGACGATCTAACGATATCTTGACCTTTTTGAGCATAAGACCTTACGTCAATACCCATTTCACAATATGTAGAACAGTTCCCGCAACTGATGCACTGACCACCATTTGTTGTGATTCTAAATCTACTTTTGAATCTCTGCACTAAGCCAAGATATGCGGCAAGTGGACACCCAAATCTACACCAAACTCTATTGCCCATCAATGGATAAAAACCAGTGCCAACTACACCAGAAAATCCAGCACCAATAAAGAATCCATACCACTTCTTAACGCTTTCAACATTTAAACCTAATATTGATGATGTACCAGTGAAATAGTGATATAGCACAAATAAAGTCATCAATATAGCAAAGACTAGAACCCCGTGAATGATATACCTTTCATACTTCCAAGCACGCATACTTTTATCAGACAATTGTCTCCATGGATCACCCAATGTCTCTGCCAATCCGCCACAACCACATACCCAGCTACAATACCATCGTTTACCCATAAAATAGGTCATCAATGGTATTCCTATAATGATGGCAATTATTCCCCAAATAAGCATAAATAACCCAAGTGAACCGCTACTCGTTAATTGGTCAATATTGTAAGCGTAGAAAAAATCATAGTCTAATGGCCAAAAGTTTTTAAAGTCATACCAAGGCTGATTAAGTCGTACCAATATTTCTGGGATTAGAAAAGCAAAAGCTGTTTGGAAAAACATGACTGACGCAGTTCTTATTTTTTGATAAGTGTTGTGCTGGTATTTTGTCATCATACGGATACCCATTACAATCACTATACAAGTGTACATTAATCCGTATAAAAACCATTGGCTTGCTTGTCCGCCACTTAGGAATTCGCTTAACGGATTTACCATTGTAATCCAGTTGTGAATGTAAGCAGGAGCCCAATAAAGAAGTACATAGAAGATCAGCATATATGTTCCAGCTATGATCCCTAACATCCCAGTATTAATCGGAGCAGTAGTTCTTTGTGGATTGTGGTCTTTAGAGTCTTGCTTATAGAAAACTAGGTAGGTTATCAGCAAACCTAGAATCAATGTTGCTATTGGCCAAAATAGGTCAGACATGTAAAAGAAACCATAGATGAGGACAGCTATAATTGTTCCAAGCAGATAGATCAATTTTGTATTAAATCCTATTCCACGTGTCAGACTATTGTGGTAGATACCGTTGTTTTTAATGCCTTCTGGTTCGCTAAATTTTGGAATAATAAACATTAATCCACCTATGATGGCTAGGCCAAATGTCAGGAAAAGAAATAGAAATGGATTGTCTTTTACTGGTCCAGCAGATCCATTTTTAATTGCTGCAGGAACATATTCTTTAACTCTCCAATCTGCTATGGTATAATCCCAGATTTGTACACCTTCTGGAAGACTGGTTTTAGCTTTTTCAGCAAGGTTGTTTGAAGCCTTTTTAATGATGTTTTTATAACTCGATATGAATGAAATACTTGATATTGGTTTGTTAAGGAAACCTTCTTCTTTGGCTACATTAAGTATTTCTGCTCTATGGTATGGATCTTCAACTGAAAAGTTGGATTCATTAAGTTCTACCGTTCCTAAGCCTAACATAGCAGTAAAAACTAGCAATGCAATACAGAATAAAACTAGACCTATTTTTTGGATAATTTTCATGGATTCTACTTTTAGATTATGATTTTTTAGATAAAAATGCTAGGACTTTACTTAATCCACGCTTGGTCTTTAAAGTGATCGTTTTTCCCGATTTGTGGTTATAGATATTTATAATTTCTTGCTCGTATTCTTTGTAAAATTCTGGATCAAAATTAGCCATGCCTAGGTTTCGGAGTACTGTTTCAATATGTGTTTTTTCTTTAAGCCATTTTTCGCAGACTTCGTGTCTATATCTTATACCCATAAGGTTAAATCCTATGACCTCATTCGTTAAGTTGTCATAGATGATTCTGATGCTTTTATTATTGTGTTTATTTACCCAAAATAATTGTTCGTGATTTTCAGGGGGATTGGTCAATACAGTCCCATAAACTTGATATTCTATATCAAAAAACTTGGCTGAGTTAAACCATATTCCGGGATCATAAGCGACTTTTTTGTCCATAATGTTGTAAGCTGCGGTTTCTCCCATCATTCTTCCTGTGTACCAAATTGCTTCTATAGGTCTTCTTCCTGGAGAAGGATTTTTTTGTTGAGCACAATCTCCTATAGCGTACACATCTTTTATGTTAGTTTCAAGAAATTCGTTTACGACAATTCCTCTTTCCACATGTAGATCGGTATCTTTTAGAAAAGCAACATTAGGACTAACTCCAGCGGTTAATCCGACAAAACCACAGGGGATTTTTTCTTGAGTTTCTTTGACAATTACTTCTTTTACGGTACCAGTATCATCACCGATAATTTGTTCTAGGTTTACATCAAGTTTTAGGTCTATTCCATTGTCGAGAATATGTTTGCTAATCATTTCTGACTCTTCTTTTGGTAATACGAGGTTCCAAAAGCTAGATTCACGCACCAAAAAAGTGACTGGAATGTGTCTAGAGTGGAACATTTCTGCAAGTTCAATTCCGATCAATCCACCTCCGACAATTACAGCTTTTTTTAAGTTTTTACTATAATTTTCTATTTTCTCTAAATCTTGGAGAGAATACATTCCTCCTACGCCTTTTAAGTCTTGTCCAGGCCATCCAAACTTATTCCATTTACTGCCTAGGGCGAATATTAATACATCATAATTGATAGATTTACCGCTAGATAAAGCCAATTTTTTGGATTTGAAATCCACGCTATCTACCTGTGCTTTTAGAATATTTATTCGATTTTTATCCCAAAACCAATTTTCATATGGTTTAGTGTCTTCGTATCTCATATGTCCCATATAAATATACATGAGCGCAGTCCGTGAGTAAAAATGCTCGGACTCAGAAGAGATCATAGTAATTTTAGCATCACCCAACTTTCTCAACCATCGTGCAGCAGAAGAACCACTAATCCCGTTTCCAATAATTACTACGTGCATATTTAGATATTTCTGTAAATAAAGATATTTGTCCTAATTTAATATGTCTTTGCGGAGACTATAAAAATACATAGTTGTCTTTCCTAGCTAATAAAAATAGCTATATTAGTAGTGCATTAAATTAATCAAATATTTAAATTTCATTTTAAAAATAAATTATGAATAAAAATTTACTAATTACTTTATTATTTTCATTTACAGCTGTTGTGATGTATTCGCAATCTCAACGTCTAGCTTTTGTTGAGGAATTTACTCAAGCATCTTGTCCTCCATGTGAGCAAACAACACCAATGTTAAATGAGACCCTTAATGCGAATACTGATAAAGTTGTTCAATTAAGATATCAGACTTCTTGGCCAGGAGTAGATCCAATGAATGCAGATAATCCAGAAGAGGTACAAACTAGAGTAGATTATTATGGGGTTACAGGTGTTCCAACATTATATCTTGATGGAGCAGAGCCGGTAGGTCCAGTTTTCCCTGAATTAATCACACAAGCTAATATTGATGATAGTTATGGTTCTGGTTCTCCAATTGGTATTACACTTTCACACACATTGTCTGAAGATTTAAAAACAATGGATGTTAGCATCGAAATTGCTAATGAAGGTACAGAAGCTTATGATTTGGCGACAGATAAATTAAGAGTAGCATTAATAGAAGAATTAATTACTTGGTCTTCTCCTCCAGGTTCTACTTCGATTACTGTTTTTGATGGTGTGATGAAGACATTTTTTACAACACCAGCAGGAATGGACCTTGATGCTATTATGCCTGGAGAATCTTGGACAAACACTTGGGAAGGATTGGAAATTCCAAATACCATTTATGATTATAGACAGTTAGCTGTAGTTGCATTTGTACAAGATGATGCAGATAAGTCTGTGGTTAATTCTGCATTAAGTCACCCACAAGCAATTGAGGGTGCAATTGATTTAGCAGTTCAGGCTGAATTGAGTACTTCAAGTGATTTATGTGATTATAACTTAACACCTTCTATATCTATAGTTAATACTACTGATGCTGATGCTGAAGGTGGTTATACTGCAACAATGTCATTAAACGGAACTGTTATAGAAGAGATTACAGGAGATGAGACTGTAGCTGCAGGTTCATCATTAGATTTAGCATTTCAAGCTATAGAATTACCTGCAGGTAGTAGTACAATAGCCGTTGCTGTAGAAGCGAATGGAGTGGATGTTTTTGGACAAAACAATAGCACAGAAATGGTAATCGGAAAAGCAACAAGTCCGCTTGATAACTATAGTCAAGATTATGAGTCAGAAGAAATCGATCAATATCCATCTAATGGTTTAGTAAATGTTCCTTTTGATGTATTAAACTTTAAAACTGTCAATAGTGCGTTTTTAGGTGTAGACCAGAACGTTGGTGGTTTTGGAGAGTCAGACAATTGTTTGATGATAAATTTTTGGAATTGGAACCCATCAAATGTTGATGGTAATGGTGATATGATTATATTGGATCAGTACATGGTTACATCAGAAGCACCAATGTTTAACTTTAGTCATGCATTTACGCCATGGGGCGGATCAAATGATGCTTTATCTATAGATATTTCTACAGATTGTGGTCAGACTTTTACAAGTATCTTTAGTGCTGCGGGAGCGGACTTAGCTACAGCTCCTGAGCTAATGGATAACTATGAATTCTTTATTCCTGCTGTAGATGAGTGGCAAGCAAATGAAGTAGATTTATCAAGTTATATTGGTGAAGTTGTGATGATAAAAATATCTGTTACTTCAGCTTGGGGAGACATGCTTTATATTGATGATATCGCATTTTCTGGTGTAAGTGGTACTGAAGACTTAGTAGCAGGAAGCTTAAAAGTATTTCCTAATCCTGCAACTGATATTGCAACTATAGAGTTACAATTGGAAGAAACTAACAATGTTTCTGTTTCTTTAATTAACGCTGTCGGACAACAAGTAAGTACAGTAAACTATGGTAAGCAAACAGGTTACAATCAATACAAATTAGATGTTTCTAACGTAAGTGCTGGTGTTTATTTTATAAATATCAATATTGATGAAGAAGTTGTTACAAAGAGAATTACGATTGTAGAATAATTCTACTTTTAAAAAAATAAATATTGGCAGTCTATCAAAAGTAGGCTGCCTTTTTTATTGTTGATATATAGTTTACTTTTGTATCATGAAATATCTCATACTTGGTGTCATTTTATTTTTTTCTTATAGATTATTTTTTGCCAAACCAGGCTTAAATAAACCTAATCAAGAAAGTATAGATTCCAACGAATTTACAGAATACGAAGAAGTTGAATAAATCTATATCTAGTCTTATAAAGTGGAATGATCATCATTTTTTGATCATCGATAAACCTGCTACTATTCCTGTGCAAACTGATCTTACTGGTGATAAATCTATTGGCCAATTGGCTGAGATTTATAGCAAAACAAAATTGCATGCTATTACCAGATTAGATAGACCTGCTTCTGGTTTGTGTCTGTTTGGCAAAAGCCCTGATGATGTATCTTACGTGCAAGCTTTGCTAAAAAGTGGTGAACTAAAGAAAACATATGTAATCTTAGTAGAAGGCATCATTAAAGAAGATAAAGGAACACTTACAGATCTACTGGTACATAATAAGAAACTCAAAAAAAGTATTGTCACAAAAGTAGAAGGACCTGATGCAAAAAAAGCAAAGCTTGACTTTGAAGTGATCCTCCGTTTTGAAAGATATACTGCATTGAGGGTTGTGATCCATAACGGAAGATTTCATCAAATAAGAAGTCAATTTGCTAATTATGGTTTTCCTATCAAAGGAGATGTAAAGTATGGTGCAAGAAGGAAGAATAAGGACAGAAGTATATATCTAAACTGCCATAGTATCTCGCTTAAAACCCAAATTGGGAAAAAGGAAATAAATTGTATATCCGATTTACCAGCTGATGATACATTATGGAAAGAAACCCAAAAAATAATCAATGGAAAAAGCTAAGAGAACTGACGTAAATACATTGGGAGAGTTTGGTCTGATCGGACACCTGACAGAAGCGTTTGCAGCTAATCAGAAGACAACACTAAAGGGAATCGGAGATGATGCTGCTGTCATCGATGCTGGCGAAGATGCCATGCTTGTGTCCACAGATATGTTGGTAGAGGGTATTCATTTTGACTTGATGTACACACCATTAAAACATCTTGGATATAAGTCTGTTGTAGTTAACCTATCGGATATATACGCTATGAACGGAATGGCAAGACAGATAACATACTCTATTGCGATTTCTAATAAATATTCTGTAGAGGCACTGGAAGAATTGTACGCTGGAATATTATTGGCTTGTGAAAAATACAATGTGGATTTGATTGGTGGAGATACTACTTCTTCTCCTAAAGGAATGACGATAAGTGTTACAGCTATTGGTAGAGCAGCAAAAGATAAAATCGTATATCGAAGTGGTGCAAAGCCAGGAGATATTGTATGCGTTACGGGTAGTCTTGGTGCTGCATATTTGGGATTACAAATACTAGAGAGAGAAAAACAGATTTATTTAGAAGCACCTAAGGTGCAACCAGATTTAGCAGAAGAAACAGAATTAATCGAACGCATTCTAAAGCCAGAAGCGAGAAAGGATATTGTGGAATATTTTCAAAAGAACAATATCTTGCCTACTTCCATGATAGATATTTCTGATGGATTGGCTTCAGAGTTGCATCATATAGCAAAAGCCTCTAACGTAGGTCTATACGTCGAGGAATCTAATATTCCAGTTGGTCAGAATACACAGTTGAAAGCGATCAGTTTTAATATTGATCCTACGACTTGTGCGATGCATGGAGGTGAGGATTATGAGTTGCTGTTTACTGTAAAACCTGAGGATTTGGATAAGGTTAAGTTTATGCCAGATCTTTACATTATTGGAGATATTACAGAAGCTAGTGAAGGGGTGAAGTTACATACTTCGGGTGGGAAGATTCATGATATTCCAGCGCAGGGGTGGACGCATTTTTAAGT
>JAHDBF010000055.1:13781-21215 GCA_020630525.1 Saprospiraceae bacterium | reverse complement strand
TAATAATGCAAAAGTAGAATGACAAATAAACTAAAGTTCTTATTACTTCTATTATCACCATTCATTTTGATGGTAATGGTCAATGAAACCTGCAGGCCTTTTATTAAAGACAAGCCATTCCAATATCTAAATATACATGCCATCAATTCGGTAAACTATGATAACGAAAAATGCACTTGGGCTTGTCACAACTCAACTACAAATCATTGCCTAAAAAAGCACACCAAAATCATAAAACAAGGTTTCCCTTTCTATAAGCAGATCAACAATTTGTATTGGGGGATCATTAACTTCAATTCGCAAAAAGTAAAAGGCAAAAAAGTATCAAACCCAAAATATTATGCAGCCATGAATATAATTTTCCTAGTCATAATATGGCCATTATCAATGTTCCTGCTTTTAGCTAATTTTTTAAGACTTAGGACTAAATCAAAAAAGCAACATTTATGAAATACTTGGAATACATCGGTGGATATATCTATGCCTACTGTACTGATTTTATAATTAATTTGGCAAATCTCTTAGGTATTTCTTACTATGAAGTCAATGCAATCATATTTTGTATTATTTGGCCATTATTTACCTTACTGCTAATCATGCTAAACATTTACCAAATCATCAGAAATTTTAGAATTAATAAAACCTAATAATGAAAGTTTAGAAAGCAGTAAAGAAAACATGATCTTATTAAGGTATTTCTCTTCTTTTCCATTGGGTAAAAACTTCCTTGCTTTTTTAAATCATCCATACATGACTTTTTGATAATGCTCATATTTGTGATACAGTGCAAACACATTACCAAGATGTCCCATACCGAATACTATAAAAACAATCCACCTATTCTATTGGAAAGAATGATGACTTGAGTACATCTAATTCTGAAAACAAGATTCTCCGCTTTTTTGACTTCAAAGGAAGTCAAATTTGCTTAAAAGTGATGATTATCATAGGGTAATGAAATTTGTTTTCCATACTTTTCTTAATCGAACTTAATAAAACTCATTTTCCCACAAGGGATCAATTTACTCCAGTTTTCAGAAACATAGCTTATTCTATAGTTTAGTATTTTATTATCTAGTTCGAGCTTAGTTCTTACTGGTCCTTTACCAGGATGTGTAAAAAGTATTCCAACGTAGAAAAATACTTGCTGACCTGGATTTATTGTGATTTGTGATGTTTTTAGATCGCCTGTTATGTCTTCTAAAAATAATAAATCTCCTACACCAAAATCTAATAATTCATATTTTTCTGAAGAAGGTATACCATTTGGTAAGAACAATTTTACTATTGTTTTGGAAGGGTTATTAATTGATATAGGTAATTGGGGAAAATTAATGTTTAAGTTGATTGTAGAATCTAGATCATTTTTAATTGCATTAAAAAATATTCCATATCCATGGTGTTCCCCGTTTGTATCAAGATAAGCACCTCCTTTGGGAAAACTGTTAGTTATAGTTATTCCACCGTTTAAATATTTTTCTTCAGAGTAAATATATCTTTCAGTTTGTTCTTGTGTTAAAGATATTACTGAAGTATCATTTGTTGTTTGAATTTCTAAGCTTGATTCTTCATTGCTTGATTTATGTTTATTCGAATGAATACATGAGAAAGAAATAAAAGTTGTAAAGACAATCACAATCGTTTTTCTCATGATTAATTTCAATGTTATAATAAAACTCAAAAAATTAATACCCACTGTTTACTTCCCGTTCAATCGCAGGCACTCCTTTAGTCATCCATTCTGGAGCATCTTTACCCATTAAATAATGATCAAAAAATTGTTCCATCCTTCGATTAAAATCAATCCTATTTTGTCTTTTTACTGGCCAATGTGGTTCATCATTATAGTTTAACATCCAAGCTTTTTTACCTAATCTTCTCAACCCCACAAAAAATTCAATTCCTTGATACCAAGGTACTGCACCATCTTTGTCATTATGTAAAATCAATACAGGAGTTGTAATTTTGTCCAATTCAAATACAGGAGAATTTCTTAAGTACACTTCTGGATCTTCCCAAAGTGTTGCTCCTAATCTGCTTTGTGTTTTTTCGTATTGGAACATGCGACTTAGTCCCGACCTCCATCTTATTCCTCCGTATGCACTCACCATATTTACCACTGGGGCTCCAGATTCTGCACATTTAAAACGTCCAGTTTTTGTAAGTAAATGCGCAATCTGATAACCACCCCAACTGTGTCCTTGCACTCCAATATTTTCTTCATCTATAAAACCTTTTTCTATCAGCGCATCCAACCCCGTCATGACTGCGTTATAACAACTTTCTCCTGGCTCGCCAATTTCATAAACGATATCTGGATTAAAAATCACGTAACCTTTATTGGCATAGTAAGTATAATTTATTGTTGATCTATGAGGGAACGGTGCCCTGTGATGGTTTAGCCTATGACTATTCCGTTCATAAAAATTTACCATTAGAGGATACTTCTTTTTTGGATCAAAATTATCTGGTAAAACCAATAGTCCATCTTGTATTTCTCCTTGATGATTCTCCCATTGGAACAACTCGATCTTTCCCCAGTCGTACTCACTTTGTTGAGGATTAGCAGAACTAAATTTTATTTCTCCGTCAAAAGAATTCAAATTAGTGTAGATCAAATCTGGAAATAATTCAAATGACTCTTTAGTAAAAATAAATTCATCTCCGTCCTTTGCCTTGATTGGATTTTTGGTGTAACGATATTTTCCTTCTTGTAATACTTCTATCTCTAGAGTAGATAAATCTAGTAAACAATATCCTTCTGACTTATCAGATTCATTATGAAAGTGTAAAAGGATAGTCGTGTCCATCGGTATTGATGTTAATTCATCATCTAATGCTATGTATCTGTACACGCTCTTTTGTGATCGTCCATCAGTTAATTGTTTACCTTTTGTTTTTCCGCTTGGGTCTATCAGCCAAAGATCATAACGATCATATATGACCATACCGTTGTCTTGTTCTATCCATGTCGCTAAACCGTAACTCCAAGCATCCATTGGTCGATCATTGTTCTCATCATAACATTTTATATTTTCTTTATGAGTAATAGCCTTTTTTATTTTTTCTTCAATAGAATAACTGTACCAAACAGAATCTGGTCTACTATACCAGTAAGCATATTTGGATGCTGGAGAACATCCGATTCTTCCATTAACCTTGCTTAGTATTTTTTCTCTAGTACCGGTATTCATATTAAAGATATACACATCCTTATAGTTATGTCCTAGCCAGCTGATATATTTGTTGTAATCATTACTATTAGTGCCGATTCCAATTTCACCATCATGTTTAGTAGAATATTCAATGTCAGGAACGGACAAATCAGTTAAGAACACATGTTTGTCTTGAGACAAATCATAACTTACTACATAATTTTTATTGATCTCATCATCAAGTTGAATTTTTTGATGCGGATAAAGTTTTTGATCCTGATAGTTCCATACTTCTACATTGACAATTTCATTTTCTAGTAAATTGGTATCTCTTACAATTGGTTTCTTTTTTAATCCATAGTACAGTCGTTTTCCTGAATCAGAAAAAGTAGGACTTTTACTTTCATTAAGTATAAGATCATTGGGGTATGCTTTGTTTTCATGAGTAGCGATGATTCTTGACGCTTTGTTTTCTTTCCTCCATAAATACAGTTCAAAAGCTTTGTGTTCTTCATCGGTTGTATCTTGATGCATGAGATAATAAGCATATTCGCCATCTGATCTAATGCCAATATTTTTTATTTCACCAATAGTGGCATCCAGCGTATGTATCACTTCTTCTGATAGGTCAAGTAGTTGCACTTTTTTAATCTTTGTGGAATCTAATTGTTTAGTATTCCAGACTATATTTTTACTGCGAGTAGCAAAAGTAAAGTCATCAACTTTTTCTATTTTCTGAGCTGCTCTATTTTGTAAGTTTCTTACTGATAGATTAATTTGTGTTTTCTTTTTCTTAGGATTTACTTGTGTAGAATCTTTAGTCGTATACGCTAGAAATCCACCCCAATTTTTAGGGAGTTTATAATTTTTTAGATTAGGAATTTTTTCTGTTTCTTTAGTTGTACAATTGAAAATTACTAAAGTGTCAAGTGGTAAATCTTTACTTTTTACCTTTTTTCTTTTTAATGAATCAATTTTATCAATGTCTTGTTTTAAACTAAAAACGATGTATTCATTACTAAAATCAATGATCGCACCTTCTCCTCTTTCAAAACGATATGTCTTCGTGGATCGAGTGTTGTATATATTCATTTCAGAATTGCCCTTACCTGGTTTTATCTCATAACAAACCCACTCTCCATTGTTAGAAATGATGGGTTTTTCAATAGTTTTCCATAGATCAAAAGTAGTATGGTCCATTTTTTTATTCTGAGCAAATAAGCACATTAGATTAAAAAACAGCATACAGAAGACAATAAAATAGTGCATAGAAATTTGTGTATAATTGTATCAATATATAATTCAGAAAACAACTTCAATAATCTAAAACTAAATAAAATTTTAATGGTTTGTTATTAACCCGAGCTATTTGTATAATTTCGAATCTCAATTCATTTAGAAACACTTATTTAAGTGATGTTTGAAAAAATTTAATGACAACAAAAGACTACAAAGAAATCTTAAATGAAATTCCTACGGAGCCTGGGATTTATAAATATATCGATGCCGAAGGCACAATACTATATGTAGGAAAAGCAAAAAATATTCGCAAGAGAATTGGCAGTTATTTTGGTGATAAAAAGCAACAGTATTATAAAACCAAAGCTTTGGTAAGAAATGCAGATCACCTTGAGTTTACCGTTGTGGATACAGAGCAAGATGCACTTTTATTAGAAAACACGCTGATTAAAAAGTATCAACCTAGATACAATGTTATGCTCAAGGATGCCAAATCTTATACATATATATGTATCAAGAAAGAAAGATTTCCTCGTGTATTTTTTACACGTCGAGTTTTTAAAGATGGCTCTACCTACCTTGGTCCATACACTTCAAAGTATCAAGTTAAGGTCTTATTCGAAGTAATTAAAAAATTGTTTCCATTACGGACATGTAAGTTTAATTTATCTGAAGAAAATATCATTAATGGAAAGTTTAAAGTCTGTTTAGAATACCACATAAAGAACTGTAAAGGACCTTGCGAAAATTTTGAAGACGAAGAAAGTTATAATAAAAAAATTGAACAAATACACAATATCCTCAAAGGCAACTTCAAACCAGTTAAACAGTTTTTAGAATCAGAAATGCAATTTTATTCTGAAAGAATGGAATTTGAAAGAGCATTAGATACCAAACAAAAATTAGAAATACTGACAGACTTCCAGTCCAAATCAATGGTAGTAAATGCAGAGATCGCAGACTTAGATGTGTTTGCAATTTCTACTGATGAAAAAAGTGCTTACGTAACGTATTTGAAAATTGTAAATGGATCTTTGATAAATACCAATACGGTAGAACTAGAAAAAAACTTAAACCTATTAGAGAGTGACCTGTTGCAATATGCGATAGATAATCTGCGTGTAAAATATAATAGCATTGCGCCAGAAGTAGTAGTCCCATTTGAGATTAAGTTAATCGAAGAGAATGTGAATGTAACTGTTCCCCAAAGAGGAGATAAGAAAAAATTATTAGACCTTGCTGAAAAAAATCTTAAATATTATGTCCTTCAAATGAGAAAGGATAAAGCGACAAGGACAAAAAAAGAAACATCAGCGGAGCGTATATTGAAAACGCTCAAAGAGGATTTACAAATGGATATTTTACCGTACCATATTGAGTGTTTTGATAATTCTAATATCCAAGGTACAAACCCAGTATCGAGTTGCGTAGTTTTTAAAAACGCAAAACCGTCAAAAAAAGATTATAGAAAATTCAATGTTAAAACGGTAGTAGGTCCTGATGATTTTGCATCGATGAAAGAAGTGGTCTATCGAAGATATAAGCGATTATTAGAAGAAAAGCAGAGCCTTCCGCAGTTGTTGGTTGTCGATGGTGGAAAAGGCCAATTAAGTGCAACGATGGAGAGTATTGATAAGTTAGATCTCAGAGATAAAATCGTAGTAATAGGTATCGCCAAACGACTAGAAGAAATATATTTTCCAGATGATTCAGTTCCAATTTATATCAATAAAAAATCTGAAAGCTTAAAACTAATTCAACATCTAAGAAACGAGGCTCATCGTTTTGCAATAACCTTTCATCGCGATCAGCGAAGCAAAAATATGATAAAATCTGGACTGACAGATATTCCTGGAATAGGAGAAAAAACAGCAAATCTATTATTGACTAATTTTGGAAGTATTAAGCAAGTACAATTACAATCTCTAGAAGCTTTATCGACGGTTGTGTCTAATGCTTACGCAAAAAAAATATTTGATTACTTCCATCATTCTGAAGAAGAGTAAAAGAAAACATGAAAGTATCTGGATTTTCCTTCATTAAAAATGCAATCACATACGACTATCCCGTTATAGAGTCCATAAAGTCTATTTTGCCAATATGCGATGAATTTGTAATTGCAGTTGGTAAAAGTGATGACGATACTTTAACATTGATTCAAGGTATAGAAAGTCCTAAAATTAAAATCCTACAAACAACATGGGATGATTCTTTAAGAGAAGGCGGGAAAGTCCTAGCAGCAGAAACGGACAAAGCTTTTAATGCAATAGCTGCTGATAGCGATTGGGCATTTTATATTCAAGGCGATGAAGTGATTCATGAGCAATATTTGGATGATATAAAAAGTGCAATGGTGCAGTATAAAACTGACTTTACTGTCGATGGCTTATTGTTTGATTATACACACTTTTATGGATCGTATGATTTTGTGGGATCTTATTCAAGGTGGTATACCAATGAAGTTAGAATTATTAGAAATGTTAGAAACATATACTCCTACCGTGATGCTCAAGGTTTTAGGAAAGATAATGACCAGAAATTGAATGTAAAAAAAGTTGATGCATCAGTATATCACTACGGTTGGGTAAAACATCCAGAAGCAATGCAACGCAAGCAAAAATCATTTCAAAAACTTTGGCACTCTGATAAGAATGCAGCTCAACGGGTAGGAAATTCTGACAAATATGACTACTTAAAAAACATTGATGGATTACAGCGATTCTCTGGGACCCACCCAAAAGTTATGAAACAAAGAATCGAAAAAAAGAATTGGCAGTTTGATTATGATGTTGCTTTCAATAAATTTAAGTTAAAAGAAAAAGCTAAATATTGGACAAGAAAATTGACAGGAATAGATTTTAATTATAAGAATTATAAGCTTTTAAAATAGATTGGAACAGTTTTAGCATTACACATATTGTTACCCACGAAAGTGGCAAGTAATGCAAATCAATAAACTAATGAACGCTAAAGTCCGTATGGGTTTTAGCGTTTTTTGTTAATAAATTTTCAGGAAAATCACTTTAGTAATTTAGCCATT
>JAHDBF010000055.1:0-13681 GCA_020630525.1 Saprospiraceae bacterium | reverse complement strand
GTTGAGAATTCCTATCTCATTTTTGGCCTTCTCCTTTTTCCACCTTGAGACATTGCGCGTTTACCCATTCCTCGCGTTGCTTTTCGTGATGCGTTACTTTGTGACAAAGCTTTTTCCATATAATCTACCTGACTTTTGATTTGTGGTTCCGTAATATTGAGCTTTTTAATGCGGTTAAAGTAGTTTTTTGCCCCAGTAAAATTCCCTTTATTACCTTGTATTGTTGCCAGTTGCATTAAAACCATTCCAGTTTCATTGTCCGACGGTAGTTTCAATTCCAGTGCTTGATTAAATAGACTTTCTGCAGTTTTTTGATCTCCCTTATTGGAAGAGATTGTTCCTTTCAATATGTAATATATTGCTCTATTTGTCACATATAACCATGATGGTTTTACCGTAAGATCTAACCTTTTATCAGCAGCATCAAAATCCATATCTTGAACGTATTGGGATGCAGATTGTATCGTTCCTAAAAGGAAATAACTTGCCAATAACCCTATTCCTATCAATAAAAGTGGTAATGAATACCAAAATCCTTGGAAAATAGCCAGTAATATTCCGCCGATTAAGAATAAAGCGATTAGTGCAAATTTTAAGTATATATTTATAGTAAACATATTAGTGTTTTAGTATTAAGACCACAAAAATAAGGTAATTAATAGAACTATGGAATAAACCTCATATCATTCAAAAAGATATGATTTGTTCCAGTTTCAACAAATCCGCCAGCAGGAAATACGTTCTTCCAGTTTTGGTTAAATTTTTTATTTAGTTGAATATTTTTTTCACTATCAGCCAATCTATTATATAGTATAATTCCATTTTTATTTAACCTAGATGCTAATATTTGTAAATATGTTTCGCTTTCAAAGTAGATTGGAATAGTCGCACTATCAAAAATATCCATTGCGATCAGATCAAAAGACTCATTGTACCAATTAAAATAATGGGTAGCATCAATTGGATAAATCATGATATGGGAGCGCAAATCACTGAGGACATATTTTTCCGCAAGACGACAGATTTCTTCATCGATTTCCACAGCAGTATAATCAATATTTAGCTTGAAAATGTTTTCTAGTATATAGGGTATAGAACCTAACCCTAATCCTAACAATAACATGGATTCAACATTTTTTTCTTTAATGTTGATTTTTTCAAAAGCTTTCAAAAAATTATCATACTTGTCATCAAAGGAATAAATCGCATCTTCAGTACACAATTGATATCGACCTTGAGTCAATAATACTTGTAGGTGTTCATTGTAATCAGAACTGGTTTCTTCTAATACTATTTCAGTAAAATAGCTAAGTAGTGATTTGAAGAACGGTTTTTTCAAGTAGATTGAATTAATTTAAAATAGCACATTAATAGGCATAGGAATAATCGGGAAGACCTTTACCGATAAGAAGCTGTCTCTTCAAATATATGTTTATATATATCCTGATCCAACTCACTGAGTGTTTTATTGCGGCGAGTCATCACCCGTTCTGCAGTGGCAAATGCCTTATCAATTTTGTATTCTGTATAACCTGCTGGTCCTCCCCAAGAAAAAGAAGGTATAAAATTTCTAGGATAGCCAGCACCATAAATATTGCAATGAACACCAACCACAGTTCCTGTATTAAACATGGTATTTATTCCACACTTGGAATGATCGCCCATAATTAATCCGACAAACTGTTGACCACTTTTTTCAAAACGACCTGAAGCATAACTCCATAGTTTTACTTCGTCATAGTTGTTTTTAAGGTTTGAATTATTGGTGTCAGCACCAAGATTACACCATTCACCGATTACAGAATTTCCTAAAAATCCGTCGTGTCCTTTATTGGAATAGCCTTGGATTACACAATTATTTATTTCTCCACCGACTTTAGAGTGAGGTCCGACTGTAGTTGGACCATAAATTTTAGCACCCATTTTTACAACACCATCATTGCACAATGCAAAAGGCCCTCTTATGATTGCACCGTCCAAAATTTTTGCATTTTTGCCGATATAGATCGGTCCAGTTGTGCTGTTTAAGATACAAGGATTTAATTCAACACCTTCTTCTATAAATAGGTTATCTCCTACAGTTTGTACAAATGCAGGTACTGATGCACTTTTCTTTTTTGCAGTCAAACGATCAAAATCTCTCTTGATTTCTCTTCCATTTTGAAGGAAAATATCATATGGCCTATGGATAAATTGTACAGCATCAGGATCTTGACTTAAGTCTATACCTGGCATTTCATCTACCTCATCTGTCGATATTATTTTATTAAATTGATCTTGGTCTATTTTTGCAGCAATCAATTGATCCTGATAAAGAATTGCCTCATTAATTTCTAAACGATTAATATAACTAACCAGTTTTTTATTGGGAAGTAGATTTCCGGATAAGATAATATTTACATCATCAATATCTACTGGATACTTGTCTGATAAATATTCTTGGGTAATAAAACTATAGTTTCCGTTAAGATCGTACGCCCATTTTTCAGCAATAGTCATTATCCCAACACGCAATGCACCTACTGGTCGAGTATAGCACAATGGCAACAGGTTTTGCCAATTGTCATCATCAAATAAGATAATATTTTGCTTTAGTGTAGACATAAAAAAAGCCCCTTACGGATAAGGAGCTTAGTTATTTTTTTATTTAGATTATTCAGCAGCAGTTTCAGTTTCTTCTTCTTTTTCCTCCAATCCATGCGCTTTATTGAATTTCGCGAATTTCTTGTTAAACTTATCAATTCTACCTGCAGTATCTACAAATTTCATTTTTCCAGTGAAAAATGGATGCGACGCTGATGAAATTTCCAACTTTATTAACGGATATTCATTACCATCTTCCCAAGTGATGTTTTCCTTACTAGGAGCACATGATCTTGTTAAAAAAGCATGATCACAAGAGAAATCTTTAAATACTACCGTTCTATAATTTTCTGGATGAATATCTTTCTTCATGATTATTTTATTTAAATGGAGTGCGAAGATACAATCTTTACTGTTAAAAATAAACCCTTAGACAAATAGAATTAGCCTTTTTTTGATACTTTTTACTAATTAATTGCTAAAAATGCGACAGTAATTGCTATTCGCATCACTTTTTGCGACTTTTGCACCTCAATATTTAATCAAACACTATTTATGCGGCCACAAATTTATAATCCAGAACAGAAAGCATTACAGATTAATCTAGATCCCAAAATCTATGGGACTTTCTCTGAAATTGGTGCTGGACAGGAAGTGGCAAGAATATTTTTTCAAGTAGGAGCAGCTGCTGGAACTATTGCAAAAACCATGTCTGCATATGACAAAACTTACTCTGATGAAATATATGGTAAAGAAGAAAGTGGCAGATATGTTTGCGAATCAAGACTAGAAAAAATGCTAGACCATGAATATAAACTCATGGTAGAACGTCTCCAGGAGGAAAGACCAGAATCCATGTTTTTTGCTTTCGCAGATACAGTTGCAGCCATCAACTATACACGTACAATTAAAGGAAATGGGTGGTTAGGCGTGCGTTTTCAGTTGACACCAAACTCTAAACCCAATGACCTTATTATCCATGTTAAAATGTTGGATAATGACAACACCCTACAGCAGGAAGCCATTGGTATCTTAGGTGTAAACATGATTTATGCAGCATATAATCATCATGAAAAGCCAGAAAGATTGGTCAAGTCTATGATTGATGGATTGCATGGTCGGGTCCACATCGACGTATTGAAATTGACAGGTCCAGATTTTGAAGATTTAGACCAACGTAGACTCAGTCTTTATCTTGTTAATCATGGACTTACAGATGTTGCAATGTTTGATAGCAATGGTCAAGTAGTACATGCTGGAGAACATTTTTATAAGAAAAACTTGATGGTGGTTCGTGGTCATTATAGACCACCTACCAAAGTAACACTGGATGTATTCGAGGCTGCATTTAAGCAATTTGTCGCCAATGATGACATAGATGAATCCAAATCAAAACTGGTGGCAGAGTTAACATTAGAAAACCTAATTGTTGACGGCAAACAATCCGAAGAAGACTTTTTATTAAGGGCTAAAATGCTAAATGCTTTAGGCAAAAATGTTATTATATCTAATTGTAATAATCACCAACACTTGATAAATTATCTTGCTGATTTTAAGATCACAAACCTAGGACTGCTTATAGGTGCGAGAGAGTTGAGGCATATTATCAATGAGAAATATTTATTAAATCAAGACGGTAGACTTCTAGTAGCTTTCGGAGAATTATTCAATAGAAATATAACGATCTACGTTTATCCTGCTTATGACGATGATGGCAGATACTTAGATGCAAATACACTTCCAGTTCCTGAAGGAATTAAGTTTTTATACAAGCATTTATTGGATTGTAACCAGATTGTTCCAATAAAAGAATTCAATAAAGATTTACTAAGTATAAAACCAATGAACGTTTTTCAAAACATTACAGACGGTGGAGATGAGTGGAAAGAAAGTGTTCCTGACGAGGTAATTAAAACCATTTTAGCACAGTCGTAATATGATTGTCGCCAAAACTTACAAAGATTTATTCCGTTTTATTCAATAGTGTTGGAAAATGAAGAATTTGTTGATTTGCTTGAGTTTTATAATTATGCTTTTTGCTTGTAAAGAAGAATCTAAAACAGCAATGCCATTAGTAGAAAAAGAACCTATAAAAGAAGAAAAAATGATTACTCCAATCTGGCTTGATATAAAGTATATCACTGGTCAGTTTGAACCAAGTGATCATCCATTCTTTGTAGTTATCGATTCAAAATATGCAGACAGAGCAGATAGAATAATGCGTAAAGAGGCATATAATGCTTTTGTAAAAATGCATACTGCTGCAGCCAAAGATGGCATCAATCTTACCATTAAATCCGCCACCAGAAATTTTAATTACCAAAAAGGTATTTGGGAACGGAAATGGAGTGGAAAAACGCTTTTAGAAGGAAAAGAACATGCACCTACCGTGTATAAAGACCCGACAGATCGAGCAAAAGCCATTTTAAGATACAGCTCAATGCCAGGTACTTCAAGACATCATTGGGGAACAGACATTGATTTTAACGCTTTTACCAATGCTTACTTCGAATCTGGACAAGGATTAGAGGAATTTAAATGGTTAGAAAAGCATGCTGCTGAATATGGATATTGTAGACCTTATACCAAAAAAGGAACCGATAGAAATTCTGGGTATAACGAAGAAAAATGGCATTGGAGCTATAGACCGATCGCTGACCTGTGTACAGATTTTGCAAAAGAAAATCTCAATAACGAAATGATAACAGGTTTTAACGGTAGTGAATCAGCAAGTAAAATCGATATTGTAGAAAACTACATTTTAGGAATTTCAAGTAATTGTAAATAAATAATATTATGGCATTAACACCATCAAATATGCTTCCATTAGGGACTACTGCTCCCGACTTTAATTTACCAGATGTAACTACTGGTGATAACATGACTTTGGCAGATTTTAAATCAGAAAAAGCAACTGTTGTAATGTTTATTTGCAATCATTGTCCATATGTAATTCACCTAAATCATGAAATCGTTTCTATTGCAAATCAATATGAAGCAAAAGGCGTAAAATTTGTAGCTATAAGTTCAAATGATGTTACAAATTATCCACAAGATTCGCCAGATAAAATGAAAATTGTAGCTAAGGTGCTAAAGTATCCGTTCCCTTATTTATATGATGAATCTCAAGATATTGCCAAAGCATATGATGCCGCATGTACACCAGATTTTTACGTTTTTAATAATGAGTTAAAATTGGTTTATAGAGGTAGATTGGATAATTCTTCTCCAGGAAACGGAGAGCCAGTCACTGGATCAGATATGAGGAAAGCTCTGGATTCTGTTTTAGCAAACCAATATGACATTGCACCGCAGATGGCAAGTATTGGTTGCAATATTAAATGGAAATAATTGTGCAACATATTAATGTACTTGTTAGTTATTTATACGAATTATTAAGTCGGAAAAGAGGTTTGACCAAGATGAAGTTTAAATTATTATGGCTGACGTTATTCGTTAGTATCATTTCTATAGTCAATATTACAGCACAAGATCTAACAAAGATTGTTGGCAAGGTCACAGACGCCAATACTGGCGAGCCGCTTCCTTTTGTAGATGTTATATTTTTGGGAACATATACTGGAGCTTCTACTGACCTCGACGGGAAGTATGTCCTTGATTCAAAGTTTCCTTCTGATACTATATTGGTAACTTTTATAGGATACGAGCCACAGAAAATAGCCATAGCTAAAGAAGTTAGACGCCAGGTAATTGATGTAAAATTAAAAGAAGAATCTGTCGTTGCTCAAGAAGTAGTGATAAAAGCCAAGAGAAAACGATATAGAAAAAAGAACAATCCTGCGGTTGCTTTAATGCGTAAAGTGATCGCCAATAAGCAAGAAAATAGCATAGAAAGTAAACCTTTCTACTCTTATGACCAACATGAAAAAATCACACTAGACCTTAATAATATAACCGAAGATTTAACAGAAAGAAAAATCCTTGGGAAATTTGATTTCCTTTGGGAATATCTAGATACTTCAAAAGTAAACGGAAAAGTTTTTCTTCCAATATATTTGACAGAGGTACTCTCTTCTGTTTACTATACCAAATCTCCAGAAGAATTAAAAGAAAATAGAAAGGCTGTCAGAATGACCAAATTTGATGATGGTATAGATGACAGAAACTTAACCAAAATAGTAGATTTACTTTACCAAGATGTTAATCTTAATAAAGCAAGCATTAAAATCTTAGATAATGATTTTTTAAGTCCACTTTCTCCTTATGCATTAAACTATTACCGTTATTATATCACAGATACATTAGATGTTAATGGCAATGACGCCATAAGACTTTCTTTTATTCCAAGAAATAAAACTTTCATAGGCTTCACGGGAGATTTATTTGTTGCTAATGACAGCACTTATGCCGTCTTAAAAGCAGACCTAGGTGTTACGAAACAGATTAGTATCAATTACCTAAGAGACATAAAAGTCGTTCAAGAGTTTGAACAATTCGAAGATGTATTTATAAAATCTAAAGATGATATAACATTAGATGTATCTTTTACCAAAGGGTCGATCGGCATGTTTGCCAACAAAAGTGTCACTTATGACGGCTTTAATTTTAAAGACAAACCAAATAAAAATAAATTTAAAGGAGCAGAACGGATAGTTACTGATAAAGATGCTTATGATAAGCCAGACGATTACTGGGCAACTAATAGAATTACGCCTTTAACAGAAAAGAATATTGAGTTAGAATCAATGATTGACAGGTTGGTGGTAACCCCTGCTTACAAAAAATTTATTTGGTGGTCCAAGTTTGTAGCAACAGGTTATCTTCCGATAAAGAATGTTGACTTAGGTAGTATAGCCTATTTTGTAAGTGCCAATGATGTAGAAGGATTACGACTGCGACTCGGAGGAGAAACAAGATATAAAGCATTTTCCAATAGTACAGAAATAGAAGGATTAGTTGCCTATGGTCTGAAAGATAAAAGATGGAAATACAAAGGATCTATTCTATACTCTTTTAATAAAGATTATAGACTTAATCCGAGACATTATATTAAAGCCAATTATCGACATGATGTTGTTTTTCCTGGACTAAAATCTGTGTTCAATCATACAGATCATGTGTTTACCACTTTCGGAAGAGGAACTAGATCAAAAATGTTATTCATAGATTCTTATAGATTAGATTATGTTAGAGAATTTGATTGGGGAGGATATGAATTCAATTTTGAAAGAAGACAAACGGATCCTTACGGCAGTCTGACTTTTGATAAATTAATAGGCGAGGATACTGTTTCTGTTCCAAATGTTGTAAGTACTGAAGTGGGTTTTGCATTAGAATATTCACCCAATGCAACATATCTTCAAGGAAGAAAACGTAGAACACCGATTTCTTCAAATTGGCCCGTATTTAAATTAAGGTATAACTTTGGAATCGATGGGTTTTTAGGTGGTGAATATACTTACCACAATGTTTCCTTAAATATGACAAAGCGATTCTCTATGTCTATTGTCGGTAGATCAGAATTTGAAATAGAGTTTGGTGGAGTATTTGGAAAAGATTTACCATATATTTTGCTCTATATTCCAGATGGGAATCAATCATATTCTTTTTCTCAATTGTCCTTTAATATGATGGACTTCTTAGAGTTTTCAGCAGATAAATATGTCAAGATTTATAATCAACATTTTTTTGACGGATTTATATTTAATAGAATTCCTCTATGGAGAAAGTTAAAACTTAAGGAAGTTTTTACCTTTAAGATGATATATGGAGCAATGAGCGATGACAATAATCCCGAGCTCAATCCTGATAAAATACAGTTTCCTGTAAACGCAGAAGGTGTCCCAACTACCTATACTTTTGATGATAGAATACCGTACATCGAATATGGATTTGGGGTATACAACATATTTAAGCTAATCAGAATTGACATGATCAAAAGGGTCAATTACCTTGACAAACCTACCGTATCTTCCTTCTTAGGTAAAAAAGGATGGGGAATAAGAGGTTCTGTAAAAGTGGAATTCTAAATTATTTCTGTACTAGAAATTACTTTACAGTAGGAAAGTAAATTGCGATAGATCGGATCGTGACTAACCAAAGTCTTATTGCCAATAATTACAATTTGTTCTCTGGCTCTGGTCAGCGCAACATTAAGTTTACGATCCAATCCTTCATCTGATTTATTACTAATCCGATGTAATGATAAATGATCATTGGTCGCTAAGCTAATAATGATGTAATCTCTAGCACTACCTTGATATCTTTCTACTGTATCAATAGATAGATGACGTATTTCTGTATGTGTTGACTCTAAAGTAGATTTTATTTGTGCAATCTGTGCTCGGAATGGAGTAATAATGCCGATCGTATCTTGACTTATGGCAACATCATTTTTTAATAATAACTTATGGATGCTTTTATACACTTTTACTACAATCTCAGCTTCATAATTATTGACTTTGTGATTTAATGAATCATCTATAGGGGTATCTATAAATAAGAGTCTATGTTGATTGATGATGTCATTGTCTTTTATTTTATCATCTTTTAGTCTATTAATTTTGTCTAATATTTTAAGCTGTCCATCATAAAAATGCTTGCTAGAAAATTGCATAATTTCATAATGCATTCTCCCTTGTTTTGTTAAAATACCATAAGCCCAGTTCCATTCATTTTTTTGAGCAATCTTATATAGTCTCTCAAATAAAGAATTGCGTAAATCTTCCAACTGAATATCAAGCAGTTTTTCATCTTGGACTTGAGTATGTTGTTTATCTTGAGTAACTACCGCAGGCAATTGTTTGTGATCTCCGATAAGGACAAATTTTTTGAAATTCCCCAGAATACCAATTAAGTATGGCTCTAATAGTTGAGAAGCTTCATCTATAATTACATTGCTAAAATTCTTAAGTTTAAACAAGTCCCAATTGCTTTGAATAGAGGAAACAGTAGAGACGTATATACGCTTACCGTTAATCAATTTATTGAGTTGATCTCTAGAATTTATTTCTTCCAGTTGTACTGATAAAATATTGTTAACAAAGTTTGGATTAGAAGAGTACCTAGACCCAATCCTAAGGAAGTCGTTATTTAAACTAGGAATATTTTGTAATGCTGTACATATCTCATCTACAGCACGGTTGGTGTAGGCGAGTAATAATATATTCTCTTCTGTTTCTTCAAAATAGTACTTTACTAAATTTTTAATAATCACACTTGTCTTACCGGTGCCAGGTGGTCCCCAAAGTAAATAATAATCTTTTGCAGAAATGATTTCATTGACAATCTGGTTTTGTTCTTTGGTCAGCGCTGTGTCGTTAGTGACTTGTCTTGTGACATACTCTTGTGGTGCCTTGCGACCTAGAAGTAGTTGCCTAACTTCGTAATCGTGACACATAAATCTATACAGGTTTTTATACATCTTAGTAATACTGCCATCAAGAAAATCTGATTCAATATTCCAATATTTGAATTTATCAAAAACCAAACTATTCATTTGTCTTGAGCGCAATCTACATGTAATGTTATGCTCACTTATATCAATTAAAGTAGCTTTAAATAGCTGATAATTTATGGCAGCATTTCCGTAAGGAGTTTTGGGATATAAAATAATGATGTCTCCGATTCTAAATTTTGAAAGTCGGTTAGATTCAATAGAATAATTTAATTGCACAATCGGATTTTCCTCCGCAGTTTTATTTTTTCCAATAGTTAAATTATTGATAACCCTAAATTCTTCTGCTTTTGTTGATTCGCTATCAAGCCATAATCCAGCCATGCCGTTACTTCTATCGAGTCCATGGATTCCCGTTTTAGCAAGTTGATATTCTTGAGATATAAATCCTACAAAATTTTTAATATAGACCTTTTCTAAACCATCACATTGCTTATAAGCTATGTACAACTTCTCAGCATCGCGCTTTTCAAACCTAAATACTTCGTCAATCTTTCTAGGGTCAAATTTTTCAAAAATGTCTTTTTTAGAATTGATATTATTAAGGAGCATCTGTTCCAAAAACAAACAAGTGTTTCTCAGGTTGAGAATTTCATATTGATGAAATTTACTATGACCAGAATACCTTAGTCGTTCGGCTTTTAATTTAGAATATAGTACAAACCCTTTGGGCGTATACTTTCTATTGTTGAGATTAGAAATTATCATCTCATAAGTTAGTAACTGTCTATAGTGAGACTCGTTGACTTTATTCCTGTTTGCTTTAAATGGAGAACCACTTTTTAATTCTACAATATTAACTTCATCACTTTCCTCATCCATCTGTAACAAATCTAACCTACCTTGAAAACCAATAATGTTTGATAAAAATGTAGGTTCGACATATGAAGTCCTTGTATCGATTCCTTGAGTTTTAAATTCTGTGTATAAACTTTCTTTTATGTTTTGATAATGGTTTTGTGCATCTTTTAGAAGTGAAGTTACTTCTGCATCTGAGAATTGAGTGATCTGGAGAGGATTTAGCGAAAACACTGATTTTGATATTTCTCTAAAACTCGTTTCTGGATTGTAAAGTAAGTGGTCCAAAAATGTATTGGCAATGTTTCCCATCAATAAATGCTTATTGGGGTCGATAGGAATAAATTTAGAGATTAAGTAACTTGGCGCGTATACGCCACTGTGTTGAAAAAGTTTAGCAATTGCAGTTGCATCAACAAGAAAATCTGGATTCAATACAATTGCTGCTGGTAGATACCTATTATTGTCATCAATTTCTACATCTATTAAGTTTGCAATTAAGGGCAATTGAAAATAACGTTTCAGATGTAAGATTGTATTATTAAAAATCTCGTTCCTATTTTCTAGATCAAAATACGCGGTTTGCTTAGTTACTCCTTCTTCCTCGGTAACAAAAGTGACGGTCATTTCTTTCTCGTCAATATCTAAAACTAAAATCCTGATATGTGCTTGGAATTTGACAACTTCATATTTTCTGTGTTTAAGCTTTTCAGGAATTATTGCTTTAATCAGAGCTAAAGAACTAGGATTTATTTTGTACAAATCATACAATACATCTCTTAGAGAGATTGATCCAAGAATAAATATCTCATTGGCATTTTTATCATTTACTTTATTGTTTTCAACGAATCTTCGGAAACGGTGACAATTAAAAATGTGGACGCCATTTAACTGCTTATATTTTGATGCAGCAAAAGATATTCTAACAAAAAGAGTAGTAAAATTTAATTTTTCAGGATTGGTTAATTCTTCCCAAAACAAAGTAAAAAGCCTATAAAGTGCCTTTACTTTTTCATTTGAAGAATAATCATTATGAAATAGTGATTCTAGCTTTGACAATACATATTTACCTGTTTCCAAATTATTCTCCATTATCTTCTAATTGCTAATATTTTATAATCCATTTGATTTAAAGTGAATTCAATTGGTAAAAGTAACCAGTTAAGTATTAAAAACTTGGTTAACATAGATATTTAGGTATAAATTTGGCATGTATAAATAATTGATTTATTGAGCATTAAACATCATTTTTTCTTACCTTTGTTAAAATTTTCTTAACAAGAAACTTATTGCGACATTTCTTGGATATATAAATGTCTAAAGTCAAAGAATCATTTCCTTCAAAAACCGACTTTTTTCAAATTTTTCAAATTTCAAAAAACTTAATTACAATTATGGATTTATTAGGAATGCTTAAAGATCAAGTAAGCGGACAGCTAGTTGGTCAAGCAAGTAAATTTTTAGGAGAATCAGAATCTGGTGTTTCTAAAGCATTAGATGGTATTTTCCCTTCACTTCTTGGATCAGCAATTCAAGTAGGAGAGAGTGAGAGTGGTGCTTCTAAAATCATGGATCTTATTGGGGGAATGGATAACTCTGGAATGGATGATATCGCAGGTATCTTCTCTGGTGGAGCAAGTGGAGTTTCAAAATTAATGAATCAAGGTTCTGGTATCGCTAACTTATTAATGGGTAATAAGTCAGGCGGAATGATTGATACAATTGCAAAGTTTAGTGGATTAAAAGGTAGTTCTTCTTCTTCGCTAATGAAAATGGCTGCGCCTTTCTTAATGAGTATGATAGGAAAGCAAGTGATGGGTAAAGGTGCAAGTGGATTAATGAGCTTATTAGGTGGCCAAAAAGATGCAGTAAAATCTGCAATGCCTGCTGGTTTAGGGAGTTCTTTAGGCTTAGGATTTTTAGGTGATGCTGCTGGAAAAGTAATTTCTGGTGCAACAGATGCGGCTTCTACAACTGTAGATGCTGGTAAAAAAGTTGTTGGTGGTGCAGCTAATATGGCTGGAAATGCAGTAGATACAACTGCTAAAGCTGGTGGAAGTTTACTTAAGTATATTATACCTGCTTTATTGGCACTTTTAGTACTTGGATTCTTTGGATTCAAAACAGGATGTGGTGCAGTAGATAATATGGCAGAAAAAACTGCTGATGTTACAGGTAATGTAGTTGGTGGAGCTGCAGATATGGCTAAGAAAGGAGCAGGAGCTGTTGGAGATGCAGCAGGAGCAGCAGCAGGCGCAGTTGGTGATGTTGCAGGAGCAGCGGCTGGTGCAGTAGGAGATGCAGCAGGTGCTGTTGGTGATGTAGTTGGAGATGCAGCTAATGCAGTAGGAGGCGTATTTGCTAACGTAAACGAAGCAGCAAAAGCAGCTTTAGGTAAAATAACATTCGCAGCAGGTTCTGCAGGTTCACAAATGAAAAACTTCATTGATGGTGGATTCAAAGGTGATTCTAAATTTACATTTAAAGGCTTAACATTTGCTACAGGTTCTGCACAGATAGATGCAAAAACAGCTTCAGAAATTGATAATGTTGCTGCTATCTTAAAAGCTTATCCTGATGTAAAAATTGCAGTTAGTGGATATACTGACAACACAGGAGATGCAGCTAAAAACGTAGCACTTTCTCAAGCTAGAGCAGAGTCAGTTAAAGCAAGATTAATGGGTAAAAATGGTATTGACGGAAGTAGAATTTCTACTAAAGGTTATGGAGATGCCAATCCAGTAGCTTCTAACGACACTCCAGAAGGAAGAAAGCAAAATAGAAGAATCGAAGTTAGTATTGTAAAATAATAACTGCTGATTACATAAAATTAGAAAGGCTGGTGATAAATCACCAGCCTTTTTTTGTGCCCCAGAAAGGAAT
>JAHDBF010000054.1 GCA_020630525.1 Saprospiraceae bacterium | reverse complement strand
ACCCCTCTTACCAGGATGAAAACCTGGCGTCCTAGCCGATAGACGAACGGGCCAAGAAAATTTTTAAACAAGCTTTTAAGCTTATTCCCCTCGTTTGGGTTCGCAAATATATTATAATATTGAAATATAAAACAAAAAATTAAAAACTTTTTTTCAAAAAAATTTAATCCCAGTTTACTGTACGCTATTCATATGACAAACTGATTTTTCAATCCCATCTGGTGTCATTGGAAACATAGGAAAAACCTTAGAAAGTACCTGAATAGTGTATGTATGACCCCAATAACGTTCAGGTTCTGGATTTAACCAAACTGATTTTTTAAATTTTTCATGGATTCTTCCCCAATTTAAAAAGCTTACTTCACTAAGTTCATAGGGAGACATTGCAGCATCTCCAATGACAAAAACTCGGTAATGTGGATCTTTTTTTAATAACTGTTCTATGGTTACTGCTTTTCTTCTTCTCTCATCGCTATACACATGTTTATAGATCGTATTATGGAAATAATATACCTCTAGATCATGTGCAAACCTGGTTTTCATCTTTTTGAATAATTCTTGGATGCTTCTAACGTAAGGATCCATAGAGTATCCTCCGTTATCTACTAGTAAAATGACTTGTAGCTTTTTATCAGATACTTCCTTCATAATCGGGAGGAAAATTCCACCTTGTTTTAAACCAGATTTAATTGTTTCTTTTAGGTCTAATTCTTTTTGGGCGCTTTCTTCGATGATTCCTTTTAAGGATGCCAATGCAGCGTCGATATTATTGTCATTAAGTAACGCGCTTTTATCTATCGGGAAATAATTGCTATCATTAATAACTTTTCTCGCCATTTTTCCTCCGCCTTTTCCACCAATCCTTATACCTCCTTTTGCAGCACCACCAAACCCATACGGGGACGTTCCTCCAGTTCCAATCCAATGACTCCCACCGTCATGTCTACCTTTTTGTCTTTTCGCGATTTCTTTCATTCGCTCAAGTAGATCTTCTAAATCTAGATCACTATAATCGGCCAGCGTATCCAAGGTGCGTTCTTTTGCTTCTCCAAGATCTAAATTATCATAATTTTCATCTTCCAACTCTGGATTATCATTTTCAAAAATTTCTTTTCCAGAAACTACGTTTTTTATATCATAACTGGTAAGATGCACATTGGCAAGAAACTCCTCAACTTTATCAGAAAGATTTTCTAAATCTTCCAAATCGTATTCATTATCATTCATCCAATTTTTAAATGCCTCCGATCTTAATACTGCTTGTTCGAGGGATTCTCCAGGAGCAATTTGTATGTTTAGGAAGTAGTCATAATAAGCCTTAGTATAAGGTCCCAACATTCTAGGAGATTTTACAACAATTCCTTTTAGGATTAAGTAAATATCTCCTAAAGTATTTATCAAGCCTTTATCTATACATTTTCTTAATAATAACAAAGTTTTGATGTCTGCATTGATACCATATTCTCTAAACTTTTCTGGAAGGGTAGCGAACATTGTTTAGTTATTTAAAGAACGTTTTTGAAAATCAGCTGGATTGCTTAATATTCTTCTTTGTACTTTTTCTAAATCATTTTGTGTTTTTATCAATGCACCTATACCATCGATACGTGCTATTTTTTCTAGCGCTTCGCCTTCTGTAAATGACTTCATATACTTTAACCAATTAAGAATTTCTCTAGTAGTAGGAGCGCGCTCTAAACCCAAGTTTCTTAAGTGATAAAAAATATTTAATGCAGCCGTAACTACCTTTTCATTTGCACCAGGATGATGCTTTTTTATTATTTCTGTCAATGTATCTGATTCAGGAAAGTTGATATAGTGATATATGCATCTTCCTTTAAAAGCGGTAGGTAATTCTTGTTCTCTATTTGAGGTAATAATGATGGCAGGCATGTCTTCTTCTTTTACCTCAATGACTTGATTAGATTCTGGAATGATAAATTTTCTGTGACTTAAAGCAAACAAAAGGTCGTTAGGAAATTCTCTAGGAGCTTTGTCTATTTCATCGATAAGTAGTACGGAATTAGGTTTTAGAAATGCCTGAACTGCTGGACCTTGCAATATATAATCTCCAAGGTTTTCAGTAGATCTATTCCCTGTGGAAAGTTTAGACGCTAATCCTTTTTCTTCTCTCTGCGAATTCAATACTTCGATTTGAGAATCTCTAAGGTATTTTACATGATCGAATTTTGCAACAAACTGTTCTACATTACTTTTAGAACCAACTGGAAAGGTAAACATTTCCAATCCTCGATCCTTTGCATATTGGACTGCCAATTCTGTTTTTCCTGTACCAGGTTCGCCTTCGATAAGTAAAGGCATTGCGAGTACTCTTGACATGTGAAATGCTTGTGCCAATTCTGGATCACATAGGTATTTTTCTGATCCTGTCCAATGTTGAGTTTCTGCCATATTTATGTTCTGTAATTTTATTGACTATTATAAAACGATTTGAAATAATGAATAGTTTATAATATGACTAAGTCTTTGTCATATCTAATCATCATATGAATATACATTGATCTCGAAAACCGCATTACCCAAAAGTACGATAATGCTCCTAAAATAATCACAAACGCCATTGCAGTATTTACTGACCATTTAAAATAAAAAACCAATAGCAGTGCTGCACCTAAAAAAGCGAAACCTGTAATGATATATGAGATGAACATGGCACCAAAATAAAACCCTGGTTCTGGCTCAAAATTTAAATTGCATCTTTTGCAAGACCCATTCATTGCCAATGGGTTTTTAATGTCAAAAGGCTTTATGAAAAGACTAGATTTTCGGCATCTAGGACATGTGTAATTTATGGTGCTTTTAATTAATCCAAACATGATTTTTTTTATTTTGGCATATTTACTAAACCCGATAAAATCCTACTATTCTATTAAAAATGACATGGATTAATCAGGTAGAATTTTATTAGATTTCATCACTAAATTATAGAACGGCAATATAAGGATTCATTTTTAACTTTCGGATATCCTTGTTTGAATGTGATAGAAGATGATAGAATTGATGTATCTTGTTTGATGAAATATACAATATTTTATCGTTTAAAATTATACAAATCGAAAATAAAACAGCCAAATGCTAATTCAGAAATTGATTGAATTAATATATCGACCAAATAGTGACACCAATATTTTGTATCATAAAATTCTAATAGAGTATAATGATTATTATTCAAATTTAAATACAAAACTGCAAAAACGGTTTAATAAAAGATTGCATGTTGTTATAAACTCGCTACGCTTTATTCCAAAAGATTTTCAAAGTGTGTCATTAGAAATGAAAGTCTTAATCTCTAGTGCAATCGTGCAGATTACCTTTGGATTAAAAAGATATCTTTTGATGCGCTTTAATAAGATTTATGTTTTACCATATAATTACAGTATCGGGCAATACCAGAATCTGCTGGGTCATGTGGATCATGGAGCAAATCTAATATGTTTGTCTTGGCCAGCAGTAAAGCATGGATTTATCATTCCTGATGATGCAATGAATGTAGCGCTCCATGAAGTTGCACATGCTTTACATGATGAAGATAGTATGCGGGCTTTACCGACAAACTTTTTTAATGATGTAAAAATGGATATCTGGGAGTACGAGGCGCTCAAAAAAATGAGAATAATCCAAAAGAACCAAAATGAATTTTTAAAAAGTTATGGGGGTCAAAATATTTTAGAAATGTTTGCAGTATGTATAGAAACATTTTTTGAACAGCCGCAAAGGTTTAAGCAAGAACTTCCAGAATTGTATCTTTCCGTGTGTAATGTTTTAAATCAGGATTCGAGCAACGGTGATAATCCATTACTATTCTAAAACCTTAGATACGAATCAATGTTTCAGTGATATTTACTGAGAACATTTAACATTTTTTTACACTGATCCACCTAGAATTGATCGCGACAATTCTTTTATTTTGCAATTAAAATTTTTACATGAAAAGAAGAAGAAAGCGCATTAAATATTTTGAAACTGGTAGATATCATATCAATCATATTACCGAGAGATATCATTATGATTTCTTCAAGAATAATGAAAGAGTATGGATGAAGGTACTGCATCTTTCTTCCTATGAAATTTGCAATGTTTTTACTGATGACGATACAGTATTATCTGCCTATCTCAAACTGAATGGAGAGACTTCAGATTTTAAAGTTGTGATGGATAATGATGACAAAAAACTTAACAAAAAACAAAGCAAAACAGTAATCGCTTCTATCCAGCAAAACGACAATTTTAACTGCCATGGATTTACCTTTCTAGACAGTTTGTTCTGGTTTGAACTAGATAATGAAAAAGTTAGTATAATATTAAAAGATGACAATTATCAAGAGTGCAAAAGATCAGACCTTAAAGAAAATGGAATAGGCTTATATTATAACAAACATGATAATTTGGTTCATTCTGGCAGAATGATAGATGGGGTATTGACTTCAAAGTTTGGCATAAATACACTTATAATAAAAGGTGAAGACCTTATGTTTAAAAAATATAAATCTATTATTAAAGAGAAAAGTAAATACTATAATAAAGGATAATTAGTCAAGGCATACATAGTACGTTATTTCTTTTACTTCTACACCAACTTACTCAATTCTCTTGCTCGATTATAGGCAGCAAAAATACCTTTGTTAATATCGTTGCTAACTTCGCCATCATTAAAACTGTTGAGGGCTGCTTCAGTGGTTCCACCTCTAGACGCAACCATTTTCATCCATTCTTCACAGGAAAAATTATGCTTATTTAATAAATCAACTGCTCCTGCAAAAGTTTGGTAACTAAGTAACTCTGCTTGAGACTGGTCAAATCCCATTTGCTTTGCAGTCTCTACCATTACTTGCATAAAATAAAATACATAAGCCGGTCCTGAACCAGAAACAGCGGTGGCTGCATCTATCATATTTTCATCATCAATATAGATGGCTTTACCGGTTGCATTTAACAAGTTTTGAACCATAACCAGCTCTATTCTTGTTACCATATCGCTAGAGGTAAATACAGTCATACCTTTACCAATTTGGGCTGGTAAATTTGGCATAGCTCTTACAACTTTAGTCACCCCAATGCCCTCAGAAATTGATTTCAATGGAATTCCTGCCATAATCGAAAGTACCACTTGCTCAGTGTCTATGTAAGGTTTTATTGCTTCAAAAAGCAAATGTACGTCTTGCGGTTTTACAGCCAATACTATTAAGTCAGCGTCTTTTACATAATCACCGGGCTCTCCGTAGACGGTTCCGATATTGAGTTTTTTTAATGCATCTGCTTTTTCATTTGATTTCTCTAGGATTAGAAGTTGTTCTGATGTACAAATTCTAGAGTGTAAAAAACTTTTTGCATAAGTTAACCCCATATTACCACCTCCGATAATTAGTATTTTCATATTCTTTTTCTTTCTCGCAAAGGTACAGGAATTACTAAATAATTATGCAGCACCAACTTTATTTAGTATGTCCAGTTTGTGAATGATATATTTCAGTTTTGATAAAACAATTCATCTAAGTAAATGGATTTATTACTTCCAGTGTACTCAATTGCACATCCCGTTAGTCCACTATTCATCAGACTCAAGCATATACCACTAGAGTTAGCATTATTGTTATGGTCTCTTCCTAACACGCAATGTCCCAATTCGTGGAAGACAACAATCTCTTTATATTTTTGACTGGCACTGTTCCAAAAACTTTCATCAATGGTAATTTCATTTGGATTATCGGAAGAATAAGTACAGGTCCCGGCGACGTCTTCTTGATCGATTTCGTGAATTTCTGCCAACAGGTCGAACTTGTTTAAATCAATTTCAAAACCTCTTTGAGCCGCTTCTGTTTCAAATAATTGAAAATAGGTCCACAATTCTTGATCTACACTTGGGTAAGCATTATTATTCGTTCTGATTGTATCGTCTAAAGAATTATTAAAGTCTGATTGGCAAGCAAATAAGAAATAGGAACATAGGCATACTACAATTGATCTGTACATAAGAAAAAGTTTTGTTTAGATAAATGTAGATGTATGCTATATCGAAGATTTGTTATTATAAACGTCGATATATATTATTTATTATTCTAAGACCATTTCTGGAATTTCGCCTTCAACAATTAGCTTTCCTTCTGTAGCTTCTTGGATTTCTGCAACGGTAACTCCAGGCGCTCGCTCGACTAATTTAAATCCATCAGGAGTAATGTCAAGTACAGCGAGATTTGTAACTACTTTTTTAACGCATTTTACGCCCGTTATCGGTAGGGTACAAGCTTTTAATAGTTTTGATATTCCACGTTTGTTGGTATGCATCATTGCAACGATAATATTGTCTGCTGAAGCAACTAAGTCCATTGCTCCGCCCATTCCTTTTACCATTTTCCCAGGGATTTTCCAATTGGCAATATCTCCATTTTGTGATACTTCCATTGCTCCCAGAACGGTAAGCTGTATATGTTTCCCTCTGATCATTGCAAAACTAGTTGCAGAGTCAAAAATAACTGCGCCTGGCAATGCAGTAATGGTTTGTTTTCCTGCATTTATCATATCTGCATCTTCTTCTCCATCGTACGGAAAAGGTCCCATACCGAGGATTCCATTCTCTGATTGAAAAACTACATTTATGTTTTCGGGGACATAATTAGCGACAAGTGTTGGGATACCTATTCCTAGATTTACATACCAGCCATTTCTTAATTCTTGAGCAATTCTCTTTGCAATACCTTTTTTATCTAGCATTGTATTTTAAGCTTTTTGTCTTACCGTTTTTTGTTCAATTCTTTTTTCGTAGTTAACGCCTTGGAATATACGTTGTACAAAAACACCTGGGGTATGTATAAAGTTAGGATCTAATTCACCTGGTTCTACGAGTTCTTCCACTTCAGCAATAGTTATTTTTCCTGCCATTGCCATTGCTGGATTAAAATTTCTTGCTGTACCTTTATAAATTAGATTGCCCATTGTGTCTCCTTTCCAGGCTTTTACGATCGCAAAATCTGCTGTCAATGCCGATTCTAGTAAATGGGGTTTCCCGTCAAAATACCTAATTTCTTTTCCTTGCGCTACTTCTGTACCATATCCAGCTGGTGTAAAAAAAGCAGGTACTCCTGCACCACCCATATAACATCTTGCGGCCAACGAACCTTGTGGGATTAAATCTACTTCTAATTCTCCAGATAACATTTGCCTTTCAAACTCATCGTTTTCACCAACATATGAAGAAATCATTTTTTTAACTTGATGATTTTGTAGCAATAATCCTATCCCGAAATCATCAACACCTGCATTGTTAGAGATGCACGTTAATCCTTTTATTTTACTATTGACTAGAGCAGAAATACAATTTTCAGGAATTCCACAAAGCCCAAAACCTCCTAACATTAAAGTCATATTATCTATAATACCTTCAATGGCTTTCTCAGCGTTTTCTACTACTTTATTCATGAATATTGTTTTATTCCAGTTGTATGCATTTGTATATTATGTTTCTTATTATGGCGTAAAATATTTACTCATTAATGATTTTTTAGAAATCTAACCAGAACTTTTGCAAGCTACTATTCATTTGAGAATAACAATTGTAAACTATCTGTCAAGCCCTCTATTATCGTTTGAATACCGACAATCATTCTTATAAATTTGTATTACGATTTTGATAATTTTCAACACCCTATCAATCCTATTTTGAATATTTTCGATGCCCTTATTTTAAGTTCATCGCTACACTTACCTTAATTTATGCTTTGCAATGCTGCCAACCCTTTGGTTAGATACGCTTGTTAAAAGCATGTTGTAATCGTAATTGATTTTATTTAAATCGAATTCAACTTTCTGCATTAATTTTTGCGGGATTATTTTTTCAATTATTACTCTTTTTTGAGAATCAAATGATTCTACTTTCAAAGTTTTAATAATTTTTTCTTCCAATAAAATACTTGCTTCATAAGAGCCATTTACTAAGTAAAATTCATGTTCTATTGCATAGCTAGCAAGGTAGTTTTGCAATTCTTTTTGATTTAACGCTAATGAATATATTTTTCTTGAATTATCATATAAAGTAACACTGTAATTATCAATGTTCAACTTTAATATTTCAACTTCAATGTTTGTCAAATCTTCATCAAAAATACAGGTGTTACAAGCATTTTCGACAATGATTGTAATTTGTAAAGTACTATCACATCCATTTGTTCCAGTCAATAGTTGCTCGAAAGTTCCTTCAGAATTATAATATATATTGTTGACAGATACAGAGTCATCTTCGCAAATTCTAAAATCAAATTCTCTAATTACATTTTCTAGTTGAATTATTTGAATGTTAATAATACTATCACATCCTGCCTCAGTTTGCATGTTTTGGACAAAATTTCCTGCTGCATTATAGGTTTCATTATTAATAATAATTTCATCACCTTCACAGATTGAGAATGATTCTGTAGATTCGTATTTTTCGTTTTGAGTGATATTAATGATTAAAGTACTGTCGCATCCATCGACAGAGGTAAGTGCTTGAATGTATTCTCCAGAATCAATAAAAATTTCTCCATTTAAGACTAATGAGTCTCCTGCACAGATGGTTAAATCTATATTTTCTGTAATGACTTCCGCCGCACTAATATTGATTACTAGTATGCTATCGCAATTTTCTGTTGTTGATAAAGTTTGTGTGAATTGTCCTGACTCATTATAGGTAATATTATTTACTAATACTGAATCACCTTCACAAATCTCGTAGGAAGATTCTGAAGTGATGCTTTGGTTTTCTATTATTGTTAAATGAATGATACTGTCGCAACCATTTTGTGTTTGAAAATTTTGAACAAAATTTCCTGGAATTTCAAAGGTTTCTCCATTTATGGAAATATTTCCTCCTGAGCAAAATTCATAAGATTCTTCAAGCTCATAACTTGGAACTCCAAGAATAGTAACAACAATTGTACTATCGCAATTATCAATGCTGAATAGGTTTAATACAAACTCTGTAGGTTCGGAATACAATTCCCCATTAATCTCAATGCTCTCTCCTTCACATAATTCATAATTATCAAAATTAAAGTAACTGCCTATTTCTGTCAACGTAAAAATTAAAGTGCTGTCACAACCTGACTGTGCTGTAAAGCTTTGGCTATATTCACCAGATTCGGTAAAGCTTTCACCATTCAATTCAAAAACTTGTCCACTACAAAAAGTAAAAGCATTTTCGGTAATTACACTTTCAAAAACTGTTAAGACAATAGTGTAATTGTCAAAACATCCAGTTTGATTTAATTCTTGTTGGTTGAATACACCTGGAGAAGTATATTCTACTCCAAATAATTCAAATACTTCTCCTTCACAGATTGATTCTTCTAGCGTTATATTCTCGCCTTCATTCAAATTTATTGTCAAAGAAACTAAACTATCACAACCATCCTGAGCGGTAAAATTTAATTCATACATCCCAGCGTCATCAAAAACATCACCATTATCTGCTTCATAAATCTCATTGGGACAAATTTCTACAGTTAATTCTGAATTGTAAATTGGAATCTCCAAGTTATATGCTTGTCCATTAAAGCAGCCAGTATTTGTAGTTACAACAACCTCATAAACACCTTCTACATTGTTTTCGTTTTCAATAATAAGATTCATATTGGTTTCTCCTTGGATAGCAATCCCATCTTTATACCATTGATATGTAGATGCTGTTCCCATTCCATCAGAACTTACTAACTCAATATTGCCGTCACAAATAGATCCATTGATCTCTGCTAACGGAACTTCAAACATTATAGATTCTGCAAGTACAAGTCTATCAAAAAAGAAATATGGGTCTAGTTCAAAATCTTCATTCACCGCACAAGCTGGACCTAAAACTATTGCTTCATATTCACTTCCAGCTTCGAATTCAAAAATGACATTTTTCCATTCATTCATTCCAGAAACTGTCATTTCACCAAGTAAATCCCAGCCAGGTTCATTAGTTGGACAACCAATCTGCGCATCGCCACTTCCAAAAGGCAGTCGCCCACAATTGCTCGTTCCAAATACTGCCATATCAAAAGAAGTAGAGCCAACAGCATCATGAAACCCAACAAAGAAATCTAGACGATACATTGTACCAATAGTCATTGATTCTGTTAAACATGCACCAGCATATTCTTTAAAATTTGGCTGATTTGGTTTTCCATCTCTAAATCCGATACCACCTTGCCCATCTGGAAATGGAAGTGGGGCTTCATAAGAGCCCGTTGACATATTCATTAAAAATGGATTGCCTAAAACACCGCAAGTATGAACATAATCTGTTGTAGGTTCAGAAGCTTGAATCCAAGTATTAGCGCAGTTTAATTGTGCTTCATTGGTCGGGCAGCAATTCATGTCTTCAAAAGATGGATTTGGAATTAATGAATTTGCCATAAGATCAGAACAAGCACATTCTGAATCATTCAAATCTATCAGCCCATCATTGTCATCATCAATACCATTATCACAAATTTCTCCATTGTTTTGCGAAAATAGCATTGTGGCAGGAGTTATAGTTAACAAAGATGTTAACACAATAAAGACTAGTGTCTCAAAGCTAGTTCTAATCATTAGTACAGGTTTGGTTATTATCGGTTTTGGGCAAAACATATAATAATTTGCAATATACGTAATATTCCTATGTATTTGGCAGTGCGTTATTGAATATTTACATTTGAGTATAAATTTTAAAAAAATGACATTAAAACAGTTAATTAAACTAGAGGATAAAGCCAAGCAAGTATGGGTTATCAGTCCAACGTTACACTATGATGTTGACAACAAAGATTTTTCAGAATTGGTAAGTGTAAACAGGGGAGAAAAAACAAAGTATAGATACATTGTACCGGCATCAAAGGAAGTACAAAAACATATTGAAGAATATAAAAAAATGTATAATGTTTCTGAAGCTGAAGCGAAGGAGATTTTTCTTTTATTGCCTGTTTCTGAGTTTAATCCTTTTATTACTGAATGTGCAATTTATGATGGAGAAATAGCTTGCGCAGCTCCTGCTACAGACGATAGCAATGAAGTAATAAAGTTCAACAGTGATACTGCTAAGCGAATGGCAAAAAACTTCAAAGCGCTATGGAAAAAATACAAGAGATCTAACCCATAAATTGCTATATTTTCAGTGTGGACATGCCAGCATCCACACTGAAAATTTGTCCTGTAATTGACTTAGATTTTGGACTTATTAAATAGCTTGCTAAATCTGCAACATCCTCTGGATTTAAAATTCTTTTTAATGGATGTTTATTTGCTAAATTTTCAATAGATTTTTCGTTGCGTAAAATTTTTGCAGCTAATGGCGTATTGGTAATTGTTGGCGCAATGCAATTTACTCTAACATGAGGAGCCAATTCCGCTGCCAATGATTTTACAAGCCCTTCAACTCCACCTTTAGATACAGAAACTGAGCTATGGAATGGCATTCCTTGTTTGACTGCAACAGTACTAAACATTAAAATATTGGGATCATTCCCTTGCTTTAGTATTTTCAAATAAGCTTGTATAATCCTTACAGCACCCAATACATTTACCTTAAAATCTTGTTCAAAATCTTCAATTTTCAAACTGGAAATAGGTTTGAGATTTATCGTCCCAGGGCAGTATATGATGCAATCTAAATTTTCGATATCTGGAAAGGAATCAATGGTAACGTCTATACTATGATGTATGAAGTTATTGTCTAATTCAGGTTGAGTTCTACTGAAGTTTATGCAGTTATTTATCTTGGATTGTTGGGTTAGTAATGCTTTACCAATTCCACTGCTTCCTCCTATTAAAAGTATGTTTTTCTTCATGATATTTTATTATTTGAAATAGATCTTTGTCTACTGCATTTCATTCTTCCCAAATCAAAATTTCTCTTTTTTAGATGCTTGGTATTCCTACCTTGTACACGCTGTCGCCACATTCTAAAACTTGAAGGTTTCATTTCTGAACGCATAATTTTAATAACTTCCTTTTCTGAAATACCAAATTGTGCCTTAATGGCATCGAAAGTTGTCCTATCTTCCCAACCCATTTCTACTATTCTATCAATGTCTCTCTCCGAAAGGGTAAATTTTTGATTTTTCATATGCTTTTATTCAATAACTAAACATGTTTTAATAAAAATCGTTTAATTAGATGTTCGTCATTTATTCAAATTTTAAAACAGAAATGGATAATTAATTCTAAAAAAAATGTTGGTTCGGAAATAGGTAAATTAGTCACAATATTATTTAGATTTGCAAAACAATAGGCTGCGTAGTTCAACTGGATAGAATACCAGATTTCGGCTCTGGGGGTTGAGGGTTCGAATCCTTCCGCGGTCACTAAACCTTTCATCATTGTGATGGAAGGTTTTTCTATTTTTGTAAATAAATATATTTACCAAGATTCCAATGGTTAAATCAATCATAAATTGTAAATAGCGAATGCAATTGCTATTGTATTTATATACTTTCGTACCAAAATATATTTTAGCTGTGTATAAAGTGATTTTCGTTTTAATGAGTACGTTCTTTTTGGTGTCACCAAAATTGGATGCGCAATGTATTGTAGATTCTTCTTCTATAGTGAAATTTTTGGGTGACCTTCCTGACAAATCTGAAATAATTGGTCAATGGAATGTAGGGTTGCGTGCAACTTTGTTGTACCGTAATAGTGTTTTGGAATCGGATTTTTCAGAATATGATGTTAATTGGTTTATTGTTCCTGATGGTGGAAATCTAAAGGTTTGCGCACTAGAGATGGATCAAATGCTAGGATTAAAAGATGCGTTTTTAATCAATGATGAAGCGATTGATGGACAATATTTTTTCTATGGAGACAATGGAGACAATAAAATCGATGTCACAATTGCTAAACTTGTAACTCCTGATATTTTTTCATTACACTTTCAACCTGGACCAGAAACTGTTAAAAATTACTACAAGGATAAAGTAAAAGAAGAAAAAATGAATGAGGTCAATATATTGTGGGAGTACATATTGACTCGGGTAAAACCTTAAAAGCATTAAATCGATGCTCTTTTCTGGGTATAATTACCATTCTACGATTTTAAATTTAGGAATAAATTGGTGTCAGGCTATGAAATCCGATCAGATAAAAACCATCCTCATTTAATTTAGAATAAAGTGTTTTTATCAAGACATATCTCTATAATTAGACTAAATTTGTATGGTACTGATTAATTATGTTTATAGACAAATTTGGCAGAAAAATAAATTATCTACGTATTGCTGTTACAGACAAATGTAACTTGAGATGCCATTATTGTATGCCAGAAAATGGCATGAACTTTTTGCCAAATCACAAATTGTTAAGCTATGAAGAAATCATCAGAATAGTTAAACTTTGCAGCAGCAATGGTGTGAATAAAATCAGAATTACAGGAGGAGAACCATTTTTACGAAAAGACATAATGATATTATTCCGTGGATTATCAGAAATCGATGCAATAGAAAAAATTGCTATCACGACCAACGGAACTTTAATTACTCCACATCTAGATGAGCTAAAATCATTGGGAATATCCTCCATAAATTTAAGTATTGATAGTCTTGACGAAAAAAGATTTTTTGAAATAACCAAACGGGATGCCTTGACTAAGGTTATGCACTGTATGGAACAAATGCTCGAAAAAGGATTTAGCCTAAAGTTAAATTGCGTGGTGATGAAAGACAGTAATATTGATGATATCATTCCAATGGTAAAATTGGCGCAGCACAAAAAACTGTCAATACGATTTATAGAAGAAATGCCTTTTAATGGAAATGATAAAGTGTTTAAATCCTTGGAATGGAACCATACCAAAATACTGGAGCACATCACAAATGCTTTGGGAGCGCCTACGATCATGAAGGGCAATATAAATGATACTTCGGTAAATTATAGTTATCCCGATTATGTTGGAAATTTTGGAATTATTCCAGCATATACACGTACCATATGTGGCGGTTGCAATAGATTGAGACTTACACCAGTAGGACAGATTAAAACTTGTCTTTATGACGAAGGCGTATTTAATCTAAGAGATTTTATAAGAAACAATGCTAGTGATGATCAATTGATGTTTGCATTACATACTGCAATTGGTCATAAACCTAAAAATGGATTTATAGCAGAATCAAAACGCAGCAAGAACCCAAATATTTCTGAATCGATGGCAACTATTGGAGGATGATCAGTGTCGAGGAAGCAGAAAATATTATTCTTGCTAATACAGTAGATTTTGGAAGAGAAGAAATTAATTTTTCTGTAGCCAATGGTAGAGTACTAAAAGAAGACTTGTTTGCTGATCGGGATTTTCCACCTTTCGATAGGGTAGCAATGGATGGTATTGCAATCCAATACAAAAGTTATGCTCAGGGAAACAAAAAATTCAAAATAGAATCTATAGCTCCTGCTGGAGATCCTATAAAAAATCTTAAAAATTCGGACAATTGTATTGAGGTAATGACAGGTGCAGTGATGCCAACAAATACAGATACCGTTATCCGATATGAGGATGTTAAAATCATTGATGAATTTGCTATCATTACTGAAACAAAAATCAATAAAGGACAAAATATTCATCGTAAGGGAACGGACTCTAAAGCCCAACAAAATCTTCTTTCCAATAATAAAATAATTGGTCCAGCAGAAATGGGCTTGATCTCAACAATAGGTAAAACAAATATAAAAGTTTCTAAACAAGCCAAGATTGTTATCATATCGACAGGGAATGAACTTGTAAATGTCGATCAAAAACCAATGGAATGGCAAATTCGTAGATCTAACGTACATACCATACGTGCATATCTATTTTCTCTAAATATTAATGCTGCGGAAATTCATTTGCCTGATGATAAAAATTCAATTTTAGAGACCACCAGTAGTTTGTTAGAAAAATATGATGTTTTGATATTTAGTGGTGGAGTATCAAAAGGTAAGTATGATTTTATTCCAGACGTTTTAAACGCTTTAAATGTAAAGAAACTATTTCACAGAGTTGCGCAGAAACCTGGAAAACCATTTTGGTTTGGAGTGAAACAAGCAAAAAGAATATTTGCATTTCCAGGAAATCCAGTCTCCAGTTTTTTATGTTTAATAAGATATTTTAAACCATGGATGGATAAATCTTTTGGATTAAAATCTACCATAGGATTTGCTAAATTAGATGAGGGGATTGAATTTAAATCAAAGTTAAATTATTTTGTTACGGTTTTGATTACAAATGATTCTGATGGATTTTTAAAAGCCAAACCAATTAAAGGAAATGGTTCTGGTGATTTAACAATACTTAGTAGCGCAAACGCATTTATGGAATTACCGGCAGATAAAAATGAATTTATTGCTGGTGAGTCATATCCATTTTACTTATGGAAACCATTATTCTAAAACCAATTAATGATGAAGGAGTTTACTCATTTGGATAAAAATAATAACCCAGTAATGGTAGATGTCGGTGGCAAAAAAATAACAGAGAGAACTGCTCAAGCACAATCTATCATTCGATTACCGAAAGAAGTATTGGCCTTGCTTGATAATGGAGAAATTGTAACAAAAAAAGGTCCCATCTTCCAGACAGCTATTATTGCAGGAATTATGGGCGCAAAGAAAACCAGCGATTTAATTCCACTTTGTCATCAACTCAGTTTGTCAAAGTGTAGTGTGGAGATTACTGTAGATAAAAACGAAGATGTTGTGATACAGAGTTATGTAAAATTAAACGGAAAAACAGGAGTCGAAATGGAAGCACTAACTGCATGTACTGTTGCTGCACTAACGGTATATGATATGTGTAAAGCATTCTCTCAAAATATCATCATTGTGGAAACCAAACTCATTAGTAAAACTGGAGGAAAAAGCGACTATAACATTGGATAAAAAACATACAAAACATACAAATCTTGTAAAGCCCAAAGGTGGAAAATTTCATAGAAACGAATATGCAATTCTAGGAGCATCATGTGAAATTATTGATGAGTTTGCATCTAAATTATCTGCGGGATTGCACCAATTAAAAGTTGGATATATAAATCAGCTGCACAATGCGGAGTCTAATGATTTTGGATTTACTCAATTCACAGATAAGCTAGAATCAATTTCAATAGATTCAAAAACAAAGTTATACCAAGTGCAACAAAAAAAATATTTTGAAGCTTTAGATTTGCTCTTTATCAATGGGAATCATTTTTTAGGAGAAAAACAAATATTGATCATCCATGAAAGTAAACGCGTTTCTTTATCAAAAAAAATAGATCGACTTACAGATGTAAAAATGATTATAAGTGAGCGTATAGATACTCCGTTACATGATTACTTATCCGATTTAAGTTCCTCGATACCTAGGTACACTTTTGAAGATTTCACTGGAATTTGTGATCATATATTTTCGGCTTACAAAGAGGAGATACCATTGCTAAATGGATTGGTATTGGTAGGAGGCATTAGCCAAAGGATGGGAGAAGACAAGGCTTTAATAACATATCGAAATCAACCCCATGCAGAATTTACAAAACAATGTTTATCTGCTTTTTGCGATAAAGTTTATTATTCTGAAAGTGATAAAAAAGAGATCAATCTGAACGGAGAAAAAATAATTGACAAGTTTATCGGTTTAGGTCCTTATGGAGGAATTTTGAGTGCATTCCGTTATAATCCCAATTGCGCCTGGTTAACAGTGTCATGCGATTTGCCATTAATGGATACAACTTTAATCAATCAATTAGTAAAAAAGAGAAACCCCCAAAAAGTAGCCACTTGCTATTATAATCCTGATACTGAGTTTCCTGAACCATTAATTACGATTTGGGAACCGAGAGCTTATCCTGTGTTGTTGCAATTTTTATCAAATGGATATTCTTGTCCGCGAAAAGTATTAATAAATGCAGACATTGAACTTGTTAAACTTCTGAATAAAGATTCGATATTTAATGCAAATACCAAAGAACAATTCAAAGTAGCAAAAGAAAAATTGAACAATAAACTCAATTAGAAATTTAATCATAATACCAAATAATTACACATTTTGAAAATCTATATGTATTCTAGCTTATACATGTAACTTATTTAAGAATTTGCGTCTTAATTTTATACACAAATTGTATTACATCAAATATGAATGATAAACCAGTATTTAAGTCGAAAAAAGAAAAAATAGATTTTTGGATAGCAATAGCTGTAATTGCATTTTTTATGTGGCTATTTTGGTTTTTGTTTGGAAGTGGTGCGTTGCCTAAAGTAGATTTGGACAACATCATGGAAAAATCAGAAATTGAGATTGAAGCACAAGAAATTGATACTGATGGTGACGGGATTTCAGATTCTGTTGATTTATGTCCAACGCTGTTTGGTACTGATGATAATAATGGTTGCCCATCCGATGCAGATGGTGATGGTGTTTTTGATGAGAATGATGCTTGTCCAAGATATGCAGGGTTGGCATCAAATAATGGCTGTCCACCAGACTCAGATGGTGATGGATTACATGACTTAAAAGATAAGTGTCCAAATGTTTTTGCCCAAACAGAAAATGGGTGTATCGCGGATTTAGATAATGATGGGGTAGAAGATAGCGTTGATAAATGTCCAAATAAATTTGGGCCTATTGCAAATAATGGTTGCCCAGAATTTAAAATAGAAGCGGAAGAAAAAGCAATTTTAGTAGATGCAATGAGTTCTGTAAAATTCAAAACTGGAAGTGCAGAATTAGATCCTGTTTCGAATAGGGTACTCGACAAAATAGCAGCTATGATGTCTAAATATCCAAAAGCTAAGATTACCATAAAAGGACATACGGATAATGTTGGTGACCCATCAAAAAATTTGGAACTATCAGAGGCTAGAGCAGCTTCATGTTTAAATTATCTAAAAACCAAAAATGTAAATTCTTCTAGAATGACTAGTAGAGGATTTGGAGAAAGAAAACCTATAGCGTCTAACGAAACACCTGAAGGACAAAGAAAAAATAGAAGGGTAGAATTTGAGTTGAGTTATTAATGAATTCTTCTAGTTATCACCTTACTTACTTGATTTAGGTTATTAATTCAAAAAGTTTAGTATTTCGCATATCATAATGCCCGTTACGTGTTAGTAGAACACGATCAAAATATTGTATAGCTTGGTAGAGACAAAATAGCTTGTAACTCTTCTTGATCAATTTAGACCATTGCGATATAGTTCTTTAATTTCTTGATTAATAAATGTAGATTTCAAAAGAATGTGTACTAAAAATCTGGTCTCCCAAACCAAAATACACAAAATTGAAAATGCATAATAGATCACGTCGGTAACTCCGCTTAGTTCAACAAGACCTATGATCCATTTTAAATAGATTATTAGTCATTAATGTTACTCACAGTTATTTCTGTTGAGTTCTGTAATGTAAATTCCAAGTTCCTGAATTAGATTCTACAATATCAGGAAATCCATCATTGTTCAAATCTCCAATTTCAATGTTATATGTATCGTCTAATGTATCCTCCCTTAATCCGATTTCTTGAAATTCACCACTTGCGGTGCCCATAAAAACAAAGTTGCGCTCTTCGGAATTCCCCTCAATAATGTCTAAATAGCCATCTTTATTAAAGTCAGTTATTTTAATGGACGAAGTCATTCGTTTTGCCTTGAATTCCAAAATTCTTGTATAATCTAAATTCTTATTTCCAAAATAAATATTGTTTTTTGAGCCTAAGTTTCCGGTTACAATATCCAAAAATCCATCCCTATCAAAATCGTCAATGTCAATGGAACGTGTATTATCGTCATCGTTGCCGAATTCAATTTTGCTTATAAAGTTTTGTGCTCCATCATTTAGATAAATATTATTCTTAGTTGTTCTTTCTGCCGTAACCAAGTCCAAAAATCCATCCTTGTTAATATCTACTATTTTAGTTTGAATAGTTTGTTCAGATTTAGTACCAAAGGTGATTTTTTTATCAAAATTTCCTTGCCCATCATTCAGGCAAATTTCGTTTTTGGCTTTTCTATTTGATATTATTAGGTCGATATCTCCATCATTGTCGATATCAGCAATTTCAAGGTTTCGCGATGGTGATATTGAGCCAAAAGAAACTCCATCATCAAATTGCTGATTGGCGGAACCAAAATGTATTTTATTCTCTATATTATCGTTAGCTACGGCGATGTCCATAAATCCATCAGAGTTAAAATCTGCACATTTCATAGAATAAGTAGCGTCAAGGAAATTTCCTAAGGCTTGGGCCATTTTGAAATTTCCCTTTCCATCATTATAGTAAATGTAGTTTTGTTCTGCCCAATGTCTGCCATTTGCAACAAGCGCATCCAAATCTCCATCTTTATCAATATCGCATAAGGTAATTGATGCAGTTCTATTCGATTGTGTTCCGATTGAAAAGAATCCATCTGCATTAAAAAACGATATGTTTTGAGCAACTCCATTAATTGAAATTGTTATAAGAATTAGCGCTATTATTTGTTTTTGCATTTTTTATTGATTGTAGGTAACGGTCACTTGATATGTCGTCGTCTCTGCGAGGTACGATTAGATATGCGATCATATCTAATGTTAGTGACAAGAATTTATAATCTCATTATTGCTTCTTCAAGTATTCTATCTATTCCATTTATGACATCGATACTGTCATTTTTCATTTCAATATCAGGAATAATTCCAACTCCTTCTGGTGAACTTCCATCTGGATATGTATATAATTGAACAGGCATACCAAATCTCCATCCGTTTGGTAAGAATCGCTCAAAGCTCACGCCAGAAAAGGCATTTGATGTCCTAGATCCTAAAACAGTAACATGTTCTTGAGATTCCAAATAAAGCATAAATTCTTCGCCAGCACTAACAGTAGATTTATTTATAAGTGAAATGATGGGTTTTGTATAGGCATTTTCACTTGGAGTAGAAAAGTATTTTGTTGGTTCATCAAAATCGGTATGCAAAGGTCCATTTCTGGTCTGTATCGAAAAAGTGTGAAACTCTTCTTTCATGAATCTTTTTGCAACATATCGATCAACAACAGGGAAACCACCACTGTTGTTCCTAACATCGAGGATAATTCCTTCAGTATCGATTAATTCTACTAAGGCATCATCGATCTGTTTGTGCCAATCATTACTTGATGGTTCAAAATGAGGAAAGTATATGTATCCAATATTTTCTCCACTAATTCTGCCATATACAAACTGAATCTCTACATCTTCTTCGTCGCCAAAATTATCATTGAAGAATCCGGGTTCTAAATAATTGTCAATAACATTTTTTAAACTAAACTCTTTTTCAGCGAGTGTTTCATCGCCATCTTTTCCTGAGGAAAACCCTAAGCCACTTTGACCTTCTTCTGTAGAGAGAAATATATGCTGGTCATCAAATACATCTAACATTTCTGTACAAACTTTAAAGAGCTCAATATTAGACAAATCATCAGAAACTCTAGGTGAATAAATTTGATATGATTCTTCCCAATCAATATCCCGAACTCCGAAGCCACCATACTTTGCATCCATTTCTTGCCAAATAGCATCGAATATTGCAGTGTTGTTACTCTCTATGTCGTCTTTGATACATGAAGTAAATAAACACATAATCAATAATGCTGTTGCGTATTTCATGTCATGATTTTTTAAGATTAAAAGTTAACCCAATGCTAATTCCTAAAGAGCTTTTTAAATATTTATGTATTGAATCTAGGTAAAGTAATTCATATCTCAAAACACTATAAATGCTAACTTTACCTAAGTCATGTGAATATTTTAAGGACGCACAAGGATTTATATATTTATTAAGTGAGTAGAGTTTATTTCTAGAGAAAAGAATTTTTGAAATGTTATCTGTATTAGCAAAAACAAATTCGTCACGTCCTGCATAAGGCGGTCTTGATAACAGTCCTACTATTGGAAAAGACAGTTCTGTATTTATCAACGCTTTTTTAAGATTAAAATCTTTTTTAAGAAGTAAGGCAGAAGAATAGCCAGTCATCCAAGATCCATTTTCATAGCCATCATAATCTATAATATTGATTAAAGATTTAAAACTACCACCTATATACAAAGCATTGGGATTGGTTTGATTTGTACTTCGAGCATAATTAACGATAATGGTTAATTCTAGATATTCAGTGTTAAAGAATTCATTGTAATCTATATCTCCGTAATTTCCTGCAAGAGCAATAGACCAATAAGATTTTGAATTCGAACTCTGAAAATCTAAGCCAAACTGAGAAACAAAACCTCCAAATTGCAAATCTGAAAACACCTTATCCTTTAAAACTTGATTAACAATTCCGCCATTTAAACTGATACTTCTAACCTGCGAAATAGCTACAAACTGGATGCTTGTTATTAATAATAATATGATACTTGTCTTTTTCATAGTGTTTTTCTT
>JAHDBF010000053.1 GCA_020630525.1 Saprospiraceae bacterium | reverse complement strand
AACTCTCTCTTGCATAGTTTTTAATCCAATACCAGAATAGTTTTTTGCATTATCCATTCCTTTACCATCATCTTCAATCGTAATATCTAAATTGGATTCAAACAAAGATATTCTAACGATTACCTGAGTTGCTTCTGCATGCTTTTTTATGTTATTTAGTGCTTCTTGTATTGTCCTCAATAAATCAAATTGAGCTTCATCTGAAATTTGTAAATCCAGATCATTAGGCAAGACTTCGCATTTTACGTCTATGTATTTTATTTTAGAAATGAACTCTTTTAGTACACTGATAAAATTAATATTGGTATTACTTTGCTTAAATAATTGGTGGGAAATGTTTCTCAGACTATTTGATAAATCATCAATATTTTTCATTACTGGTTTGTCTTCTCCAATAAGCGGAATTAAGTTATATTTGATACTGGCTAATTCTGCACCTAAGGAGTCATGAATCTCCATAGAAATCTTTTTCTTTTCTTCATTCTTTGCCTGTAAGACCTCTTCGTAATTATCTATTTTCTGTTTATCTATAAAATTATTTAAAACGTATTCTCTTTTCTTATGATCCTCTTGAATTTTTTTCAGTGACTGTTTATGTCTATTCTGACGAATGAAAAGTAATGAAATTAGAAATAGGCTGAAAAGACCGATAAAGCTAATGATCAACCATTTATTTCTATTATTTGTTTTGTGAATTTTATCTTGCTTTATTGATAATTCACTTGCATAAACTAAGCTATCTTTTAATAATTTGTTTTTGTATTTAGTTTCTAGTTCAATTTCAAGTTTTAGTTTTTTCTCACGCTCTAATGAATCGCTAAGGGTAATATATTTTGTAAAGTTTTCTATAGCTTTGTCTTGATCCCTCATCTTTGCATATACTATTGCTAAGCTTTTACGCATTGATTTTTCTGCACCCAAATTTTTTAAATCTTGAGAATTATCCAGTGCTCTTAAGCCATAAGACTCACTAATTTCAAAAAATCCTTGTCGACTATAATATTTTGATAAGAGTTCATTGAGATTAAATCGATTGCTCATTCTCAGCGTTTTACAATCCAAATAACTATATGCTTTAGAAATTATACTTTCAGGAATATTGGCTTTGGCTTTATGCAATATTCTAATTTTGTTGGTGTATGCACTTACCAATGAATTCGTATCTGCTAAAGTTTCGGCATATTTGATTCCTAGATTAGCATAATAATATGCTGAGTCCAAGTTGTCAATATGTTCAAAACCATTGGCTATAAATCCGCATGAATTCATCGCATAATAATGGTATGAATGCTCACTAGAAATTGACAACGATTTTTTCCCGTACGTCAATAATTTCTCATTATCGCTTAAATTATTATAATAAAGCGCAATAAAATAATTGGCTAGAACTTGATATCTTAAATTGCAATTTCCGCTCTTACATATATCAATTACATCAAAGTAATATTGTAGGGCAATTGGGTCGTTCAAATTTCTAAAGTGATTTCCAATATCCATTTTCAAAAGAGAAATACTATTAGTATCATTTATTTCGGTAGCAATGGATAAAGCTTCTTGATTAAGTTGTAATTCATTATCATAACATTTAAGCGTTTGTTGTTTTAAGGCTTCTAATCTTAAAAAACTTATCTTTCTTGATGGATCTGGTGTAATCTTAATAGCCTCTCTATAGAGATTCAAATAATAATCTAATGAGTCTCTATTTAAATCATAATAAACCCATGACAATGCATTATAACAATCCATTTCTAAATAGGCACTTCTATTCTTGCAAGTTATAAGTGCTTTTGACATCTTATCTCTTACTCCTATAAAATTTCTATTCTTGTAATCTTTACGTGCTGATTTTATTTGCTTAAGCACATATAAAGAATCTTCCTCTGAAATCTGCGCCTTTAATTTGTCAGTACTTATTAATTGAAAAATTATAAAAAAGCAAAACAGGAGTTTAATCTTAATCAACATCAATTAGTAGAAGTTATAATTAAGAAATTAGATTATACTTTATGCCTTTCTTTACTAAACCAGCGACATTTTTCACTTCCAACTTAATAAACAATCTTCGTCGATATGTTTCGATGGTATTGGGACTTAAAAATAGTTTTTCGGCAATTTCATTGGTGGTCAGTTCTTCTGAAATCATCTGAAGGATATCAGATTCTCTTTTTGATAATTCTACATCAATGGTATCTTTAGGCTCTTCTAATTTTTGAAAACTACTATGCTCTAATACAAAATAATTATTTCCATCAAGCACTTCTTTTATTGCTTTTATAAGTTCTGTTTTCCCCACATTTTTCAACAGGTAACCATTGGCGTTTAGCTTTTTTGCCTTAGCGATAGTTTCTTCATTATTATACATGGAAACCATAATACATTTCAAAGAAGGCTTACTTTTTTTTGCTTCTTGAATCAATTGAAAACCATCAATTCCTGGCATATTTACATCAGTAATTAGCAGATCTATATCACTACTTTTAATTTTACCCAAAGCCATTTCTGGATTCGTAAATAGACCTTCAACAGATAAACCATTCACTTCAGCGAGCAGACTATTTAATCCATCAACAATAAGTTTATGGTCATCTACGATTAATATTTTCGCACTTTCAATTAATTGATCAGTCATTTAGATTGGTGTAAGTTTAATTATGATAATACAATTCTCCGATAAACCTTAATAAAGATTCGAAAATAAATATTTGTAAAAATGCTTCTATACTGATAAGATCTAATCTCATAAAGTACTAAGATTATAAAGCATTTTATATTAGGTGTGAAGTATAAAAATAGTAAATTATTTATTGTAATTCTCTATTTGAAAAAAAAGTGCCAAGTATCTTACATTTTCATTGCTGAAAAGAGACGAAAATAGTTTAGTTTCTATTCAAAAGATTATCCGCTCGTTCAGTTTTGAAGAAATAAAGTAGAATGAAAAAGATAAACAATACACCATATTCGATCCCTAAAGCCCACATATGTTCTTGAACAGGAACAGAGTCATATGCAGAATAAGAAAGAAAAACCAAATAAGTCCAAACCACCAATAGCCATTTGGTTTTGGAATTAAACAAGGCCAACAATAACAACATACTCAAATACCATGGATGTACCGTCGTCGCAAAAAGCAAATACACGATCAAAATAAAACTCATATGTTTTAATAATTCTAGCATATTTTCACTTTTTCTAAATGAGAAAAATAGAATTATCACTAAAGAGGTCAAAGCCAATAAAGGACCATAATCAGCTATTTTGTTGTACCCATATAAACTGTATCCTACTGACCTAAAAATATAATAAAGACTCGCATTAAACTCAAATGATTGAAAATAGAGATTGATACTTTCTAGTAGATTAAACACATTAGTATCATAAAACATCAGTCCAAAAGTTGTACACACTACCAATCCTGAAGCAACAAAAAACTGCCACCATTTCTCAAAATTTCTAATCAAATAATATAATAATGCAGGACCTAGAATTAAAGGAACCAACTTAGCAATAATTGCCAACCCAAAACACAGTCCTGATAAGATCAGTCTTTTCTTTATCAAAAAATACAACATCCAAATCACACCAGTAATCATCAACGCTTCGAAATGAAGATTACCAGTCAACTCAATTACAATCAATGGATTCAAAAAATAAATCAGTCCATATTGCCTTGGCAATGACAATGCAGATAAAATTTTCATCAATCCAATAATTGATAATAATTCAGATAACAAAAAAATAAATTTAAAAAATACAGAAGCTGATTCTACAGAATCAAAAAATGCAGAAAAGAAAAATATCAATTGACACAATGGTGGGTAAATCGTAAAATATGCTTGGGAATTTAACAAACCAAAAATCTCCTGATATCTTTGATCAGTAGCTAATCCCGAACTAAGAAAATCTTTGGGTAAGTATGACAATGGGTTGACTCCATCTTGCCACATCATCCCATCCCAATAGAACCTATATATATCATCTGATAAATTAGGAAATAGAAAAACTAAACAAATACGAATTAAAATTCCTAAGGCTATTAACTTAGCTATTTGACTTTCTTTACAATAGCTAATAAGAAAAATATAAGCACCAAACCCTAATGATAAAATAGGAAAAAAAACATAAAAATCTGCCTGCTTAAAAAAGCATTGAATGATTAAAATCGAAGTAAAAAAAACTACTGAAGCAATTCCAATTTTAAATTTCAAAAGTCTTATTTTAATCCGAAGATATGTGTCTTACTGAAAAATAAAAAATCGACCCAAATCCATATGCCAATAAAATGTGGTAAGGCAACATTGCTGTGTAACCACTTTTGATAGAAAAGAAAATCGCAATACAGAAATAGAGTGACAATAAACCTTCCATTATCGTAACGCCAGAGATCTTACTTTTTCTATACAACTTCTTCTTAAATGAATCTTGTATAGATTTTATATTAAACTTTGGTGTACGTACAAAAGGAGATTTTTTTCCACGATATCCTTGCCATACTGCCAATGAGTTATGCAATGACAATCCCATTGATAATGCCAAGAAAATCGGAAATAAAACAGCAAATTTAAAGATCATTTTAATCTTAGATTCTGCCTTCCATGCTACTTGTACATTTGCGACAAAATAATTGATACTTATCGAAAATAAAGCAATCAAAAAGATGGCCAATATCCGTTCATCAATATTTAAAAATCCTATAAAAAATCCAAGTGGCACCGAAAATACTCCTACCATAAATATGAATAAGAAAATCGTACTACTCAATAAATGCGAACTTGCATGTAGTTTTTTAGTCAAACTCAAATCCGATTTCCAAATAGTGGGCAACATCTTTTTGGCAGTCTCTGCACCACCTTTCATCCATCGAAATTGTTGTGACTTCAATCCATGCATTTCTGCTGGCAACTCAGCTGGTGCCAACACATCTTCCAAGTAAATAATCTCATATCCTTTGAGCTGTGCTCGATAACTTAAGTCTAGGTCTTCTGTCAAAGTATCCGCTTCCCAACCACCAGCATCTTCTATCGTTTGTTTTCTCCAAAGTCCAGCAGTTCCATTAAATTGCAACAAATAATCACCGCAATATCTACCCTTCTGCTCAACCGTAAAATGTACATTAAGTTGAAAAGCTTGCAACTCAGTTAATAGAGAATAATCTTGATTAATGTGTCCCCATCGAGTTTGCACAACACCTACTTTCTCATTTTTTAAAAATGGAACTGTCTTCCTTAAGAAATCTTTTTCTGGTAAAAAATCTGCATCAAAAATCGCGATAAAATCTCCTTTTGCTTGCTTGGTCGCATCTCGTAAAGCACCAGCTTTATAACCAGTACGATCTTTTCTAGTAATGTGCTTTATATTGAATCCAAGCTTTTTATATTCTTCCACTTTCTTTGCAACAATTTCTACAGTCTCATCTATGGAATCATCAAGTATATGTACTTCATATTTATCGACAGGATAATCTAGCGCACAAATACTTTCTATTAATCGTTCTGCAACATACTGTTCATTAAAAATCGGCAACTGAATGGTAACAAATGGTTCGAAATCCAAGTCTTTTTCTTCTTGATTAAGTTTATTATTCTTGGTTGAATATTTTATCAATAAATGGAATTGCATCAAACAATAGATGGTAATAAATGCCAAGCCAACAGTATAAATTCCAAAAATAAAATAGCCGATAATTTCCATTAACGTTGTATTATCCACTTATAGTAATTTAAAAATAGTCCATAAAATTTTGTGCCCGGCGAGTATCGTTCCTCGTATTGTTCCTGACACTTTTGAAACACCGATTCTTTTTCGATAGCTTACCGCGATCTCTTCGGTTTTCAATTTGAATTTTGCCGCTTTGACTTGCATCTCTACTGTCCACCCAAAATCTCGATCTTGCATATCAATCTTTTGCAAAGCTTCATATCGTATTGCCCTAAATGGGCCTAAATCTGTAAATTCATATTTATAAAAAAGTTTAATGAGATTTGTCGCCAACCAATTTCCGAAAATTTGTTGCGGCATCATTGCTCCTTTTTCTAATTCTCCTAAAACCCTCGATCCGATTACCATATCGACATCGTTCAAGATTATGGGTTTAATTAGCTCCTTCATTTCTTCAGGATGATCAGAATAATCTCCATCTAAGAAAACAACAATATCTGGATCATCATTTTTCGCCGCGATATATTCTAGGCCTTTTAGACATGCATTTCCATAACCTGGCGTAGGTTCATTTACAACGGTGGCACCATTTTCAACAGCTACTTTGGCAGTACTATCACTACTATTATTGTTACAGACGATAATATCTCTAACCAAATCCTTAGGTATATCTGCTAAGACATGCGGAATAGATTCCTCCTCATTATAAGCAGGAATGACGACATCTATTTTGTAATTCTTCATTTAAAAACTTAAAAGTAACGCTTCCTTTGGGTTTAAATGGTAAGCTAAAAGACATAATTTATTTATGCTTGCATTCCGCCAATAAGCGGACAATGCATATCTTACACATTATTATTGTTAGAATATCGTTTTGTGTTGATGAATAAGTCATTTTTTCAATTTTTACTTGCTGGTTTTGTCACTCTATTATTGCTAAATGCATGCAGAAAAGACAACTTTTATACTGGATCAGATTTAGATATCCGAGTTTCTGTAGATACCATCAGATTTGATACTGTTTTTACAGAAGTTGGCACAACTACTAAGTTGGTTAAACTGTATAATGATTTAGATCAATCAATATTAATTGACGAAATAAGACTAGTAGATCAAAGCGATTTTTTTAGATTAAATATCGATGGCACACCTTCTAATCAGTTAGAAAATGTAGAAATCGCTGGAAATGACAGTCTGTATGTTTTTGTAGAAGCGACGATAGATCCGAATCTGCCTTTGAGTATTAGTCCATACATTATAGAAGATCAAATTATCATTGAAGCTGGAGAAAAACAAAAACCCGTTTTCTTAGAAGCTTGGGGTCAAAATGCCAATTATGTTCCAAGTAGATTTAGCTCAAGTCAATTAAATTATTACAGTTGCGACTTAGGCACTTGGGTTTGGGATGATCCAAAACCATACGTATTATATGGTTCACTTTTGATTGACAGTTGTCAATTGGTCTGGCCTGCTGGAACGGAAGTGTATGTACATGGTGGAATTGCGATAAATGATTTAGGAATTTATAACGATGGTCTATTATATTTTCTTTCTAACGGAAGCTTGATAAGTCAAGGCACTGTCGATCAACCAGTAACGGTAAGAACAGACAGATTGGAAGAAGAATGGGCGCAAGATGGAGGACAATGGTCAGGAATAATTTTTAGTCCAGGAAGTAGAAATAACGAATTATCTCATACGCAGATTTCTAATTCTATTGTAGGAATAAGGGTAGATTCTATGGCGAATGCAAAATTAGAATCTTGCGAAATTAGCTACACTTCTGGTTCTGCAATCATAGGTCGTCATGCAGATATCGATGCGCAAAACTGTTTGTTTCACAACAATGGACTAAATGGTTTACAATTTGTTTTTGGAGGAAATTATAATTTTGACAACTGCACTATATCAAATTTTGACAATCAAGCCCAAGCATTGCAAGCCACAAATTTTTTCTGCACAGATCCACTATGCCAAGGACCAATATATGTCAACAGGATGGACTGCAAATTTCAGAATTGCATTTTCATCGGTAATGATGAAGATGAAATAAGTCTTGCGGATGCGACAGTAGATATATTTACTGACTTTAGTTATAGTTTTAAAAACTGCATCGTTCAAGTAGATGAATTATTGGACCCTGAGTCCTTTCCTAACTTTTTTGATAATTGTGAAAATTGTCTAAACAACGTAGAGACGGATTCTTTATTTATAGCTATCGAGGAAGCGGATTTTCATTTGGATACGATGTCGGTTGCTATTGATAAAGGCATATTTATTCCATCAATACTTAATGACATCGAAGGAAATCCAAGAGAATCCAATGCATTCGATATAGGATGTTATGAATTTCAAAAGTGATTAAGTTTTCCATTTTCGGACAATCGGTGTCCGATACCGCACATTATATATTTTATACAAATATGTAAAATACTCATTATAAGCATTTTAGTTTTTGGCATAGCCATTGAAATTGATATACCAAATCAGAATCAATGGATCGAGAAATATCACAAAAAGAAAATTCCTTTAAGTCAATTAAAAAATTTGCTTGGATCATCATTCTTGCATTACTGGCTGTATTGGCATTTACATTTCTAAAAAAGTTAATTACCAAAAAAGGAACAGCAACAGACTTCCACATAGTTACTGTAGAAAAAGGAATTATTAGAAATACTTTTAATGCCACAGGTACTGTTGTTGCCTCTTCAGAAAGGGTCATTAATTCGCCAGTATCTACAGAAATAAAAGAAGTATTTCTTACCAACGGAGCTACCGTTTCTACAAATGATCTTATTCTTTCTTTAGATAAAAAATACATCAGTCTAGCATACGAAGGATTGCAAGATGAATTGGCATTGAAGAAAAACAATATTGATAAACTAAAATTGCAATTTGATAAAGAACTGAAAGATATTGATTATCAAAATCAAATTAAAGGCTTACAAATTCAAGAATTGCAAAGTAAACTGGCAAATAAGAAAAGCCTCTTAAAAATCGGTGGAGCCACAGAAGAAGAAATCGAAGCGATAAATCTACAGCTAAGTATTCAGAAATTAGAAAAGAAAATGCTAGAGAACGATCTTAGTTATAAGACTAATGTAAATGATACTGAGAAATCAAACTTAAATTTAGAATTCAATATTCAAGACAAAAAAAGATTAGAATTAAAATCAAAACTTCGCCAAACTGAAGTAATCGCTCCACAATCAGGAGTAATAACTTGGATCAATGAAAACATTGGAGAAACAGTTACTGAAGGACAACCACTCGTAAGAATAGCCAACTTAGAAAAGTATGTCATAGAGGCTAAAACTTCCGACAGAAATAGCGAAAAACTAACTATTGGTCTTCCTGTCGAATTAAAAATAAATAAGAAAATAATAAATGGAACCATAAGTAGAATCTTACCAGAAATAACAAATAATACGATAAAATTTATAGTCACAATTCAAGATGAAAACATAGATTTATTAAGACCGAACTTAAGAGCAGAATTAATCGTCATTACTGACGAAAAAGAAAATGTATTGCGTGCGAAAAAAGGGTCAGCACTTGTAGGCGCAAAAAGTCAATATATCTATACTGTAGAAAATAATATTGCCACAAAGACAAAAATCGAAAAAGGAATTGTTAGTTCAGAATACTTCGAAATAATCTCAGGAGTACAAGCTGGTGATAAAATCATCATATCAAATACTGAAAATTTCAATCATATGGAAACTTTTGAAATCAATTAATGACCAACATGAAAAAATCAATCAAAATACTAATCTCATTATTGTGTATAACAATGCCTCTACAATTTGTTGCACAAGAAACATTAACATTAGAAAAAATTCATACTACCCTATTAGACAATAGTAGGTCTATTACTCAAGCAAAAAATAATAAAGCATTAGCTATAGAATCTAACAAATTTTTCAAAGCTAGATTAAAACCTCAGTTAAGCATACAAGCCTCATTACCGAATTATACCAAAACCTCTACACCAATCATACAACCAGATGGCACTATTGCTTTTCAATCCATTAGGCAAGCAAACAGTAGAATATCAGCTATGCTAACACAAGTCATTCCTGCAACAGGAGGAAGTATATTTGCGATTACTGACCTACAAAGATTTGACAACTTGAGTCAAGAAACAAAACAATATAACGGCATCCCTATACGCTTAGGAATCAGTCAACCAATATTCGGATTTAATACATGGAAATATCAAAAGAATATAGAAAGATTAAGAATAGAATCGGCAGAACTTTCCTTTAATACTGCTTTAGAAAACGCATACCAAATATCTACTAACTTATTTTTTGATTTAATCATAGCGCAAGAAAATTTGGCTACTGCAAAAAATAATCAGTCTGTAAACGAAAAACTATTACTCATCACCACTAAAAGATTAGAACTCGGAGAAGTAAGTAATGATGAAAAACTACAGCTAGAAATAGAATTGAATAATGCAAAATTAGCGGCATCAAATGCAGAATACAATGTAAATTTTGCGATAAATGCGCTTAATAATTTTATAGGTTCAAACTATCAAAACGATAAAATCAAAGCTGAAGTCCCAACAGAGTTTTTAGTTAATACTATCAATCATAAAACGCTATTCGAAACTTACAAAAAGAACAGAAATCAAATAATAGAAAACAACATTCTTATTGAGCAAAATAAAGCTGATGCAAATAGAATAAAAAGCGAATTGGGATTTAATGCCAACATAAATGCAAGTATAGGATTATCCCGTGGGTCAGACCAAATTCAAAATATCTATAATGATCCATTCGATGAACAACAATTTAACCTTACACTCCAAATTCCAATTGTAGATTGGGGAATGAAAAAATCTGCGCTAGAAATAAATGCTATTGAAAGAAAAGAAATTAATGAAAATCACAATCAGATATTACTTGAAGTCGAGAGAAGCATTCACAACAATTTAAACTTACTCATACACGCACAATCAGAAATTATTCTCTTGAAGGAAATTGCTGAAAAAGCAAAACAAAGATTTGAAATCTCAAACGAGAGATATATTCTAGGCAATATCGACATCACAAATTTGACACTTGCACAAAGAGAAAATGACATCGCAAAAAACAATTATATCAGTGCCTTAAAGCAATTTTGGGATGGCTACTTCAACTTAAGAAGAATAACAGGATTTGACATAATTACTAACAAAGAAATAAAATACTAAAATTCTATATTATGATAAATTTAAAAAACATATCTAAGGTTTATAGAACCAAAACTATTGAAACAACTGCCTTAAACAAAATAGATCTTCAAGTGGCTAAAGGAGAATTCTTAAGCATTATGGGACCATCAGGTTGCGGCAAAAGCACATTGCTAAACATCATAGGACTATTGGATCAACCAAGTGGAGGTGAGCTGTCAATAGATGGGGAAACAACAAGTAACTATAAAGGAAAATCGCTTTCAAAATTTAGAAACGAAAAGCTAGGATTTATATTCCAAAGTTTCCATTTGATTCCCGATCTAAATATAATAGACAATGTAGAAGTTCCACTTTTGTACAGAAAAATAAATGCAAAACAAAGAAAGGAAATGGCTGCAAAAGCATTAGAATCTGTAGGGCTCGCAAATAGAAAAAAACACTTTCCAAACCAGCTATCTGGTGGACAAAAACAAAGAGTAGCTATAGCAAGAGCAATAGTAGGAAATCCAGAAATCATACTTGCAGATGAACCTACAGGAAACTTAGATAGTCATATGGGAGACGAAGTAATGAACATTCTTTCCAATCTAAACAAAGATAATAAGACTACTATAATTATGGTGACACACGATGAACGGATGGCGAAAAAAACTGATCGACTGATTAGATTATATGATGGATCTCAAGTAGCATAATTAAAACCAATAACATGATTTCAAACTATTTTAAATTAGCATGGCGTGTTTTGGGAAGAAGAAAATTCTTTACATTCATAAGCCTTTTTACCATTAGCTTCACATTAGGAATTTTAATGGTTATCCTATCTTTTATGCAAAGTGAATTAGGGTCTAACGCTCCTTTATCAAATAAAGATGAACTAATACATCTCCCATATATAGAGCTGAGAAAAACACATTTTGACACAATCCCTGAAATTGATACATTGATAACTAATGGCACTACAAAATACGATACAACTTATCAATACAAAAGTAGAGGAACGAGTACTTCATCCAGCACATTCAACAAAAACATAATCGTAGACTATTTAAGTGACATACCATTTACTAAACAAGTTACTGTATATAGTGACAATAATTTGTTTGACTTTTTTATTAATGGAGTAAAACTTACCATGCAACTTATGTTTGCTGATGAGAATTATTTTAAAATATTTGACCACAAAATAATAGCAGGAAGAGCTTTCGAATCTTCGGACATTACAAATGCAAATCAGGTAATGGTTATCTCTAGTTTATCTGCTGAAAAATATTTTGGAAGAACGGAAAACATTCTTGGTGAAGAAATAAAAATAGATGAAAAAACCTATGAAATAATCGGCGTATACCAACATAGTGGCAAAATAATAAGTTTCGTTTCTCCAGATGCAATCTTACCGCATACTATATTGGATGAAAGCGATAGTGACCCATTCTATTTTGGAGGATTTAGAGCAATCTATCAAAAAGACGCTAATATTGAAATCAATCAATTAAAAAAAGAGATCGTAAATGCAAGCGCCAATATACCCTTAGATCATCCCGCAAATGATTTTGGATTTAATGAGGTAAAGCTAGTACCTAGAACTTACAATGAAATGTTCGCTCAAGGAATATATTACGATAGAGACCCTACTAAAAGTCATAGAATTATTAAGTGGACAGTGCTATTGTTACTTTTGTTTTTTATCGCCTTGCCTACGATAAATCTGATTAACCTTAATACAAGTAGAATATTAGAAAGATCATCTGAGATAGGTGTAAGAAAATCGTTTGGCGCAACAGATACTAATATCGTTACACAGTTTATTGCAGAAAATATTATTCAAACATTTATTGGTGGAATTATAGGATTATGCTTAGCAATTTTAATGATAAGTTTTTTAAATAACATTGGCTACATGGCCAATGCCAAACTAATTATAAATTTCAAATTTTTTCTCTATAGCTTTATTGTAACCTTATTCTTTGGAATAGTATCAGGTGCAATCCCAGCATATAGAATGTCAAAACTCCCTATTGTAAATGCATTAAAAGAAAATAAATTATGATAAAGCATATATTAAAATTACTATGGAATAAAAGAAGAAGCAATGCTTTATTGGTAATAGAAATATTATTATCATTTATAGTACTTTTCTTTGCCTTAGCTTATATCTTTTTTAATACTGAAAAAGCTTTTTCCCCAATCGGATTTGATACAGAAAATCGGTGGATGATTGCGCTAGATGATTTATCAAATCTAGACTCTTTAAACAGAGTAGAGATAATGACAAACCTAAAATCCGAATTACTAAACACCGAAGAAATAGAAGAAGTAACGTTCACAACATACGCTTATCCATTTTCTAATTCAAATGCTAGAAATGGTACAGACTTAAATGGATTTCAGATGACTGCGCTTATCGTAGAAGCTGACAGCGAATTTAATAAAACACTAAACCCAAATATTATTGAAGGTAGATGGTTTAACGAAGAAGATTACAACTCCTCAACTCCGCCAATTATCGTAAACAAATTATTTATGGAAACTTACTATCCCAATCATTCTATGATTGATAGTACAATTCTTTTTGATGATCCAGTTAAAATAATTGGCGTAGTGGAAGATTACAGATATCAAGGTGAATTTAGTGAGAAGAAAAATATAGTTTTTCGACTAAAACACTTTCATGAAAACACTTCATGTGTAGTATTAAAAATGGCTAATAATACCAATGCAGCTTTCGAAGAAAAATTATCAAAAATTGTCAATAGCACAACCAACACTACAGGAAGTATCATTCAAAATGTACCAAAATTAAAAGAACAAAATAGTCAACAAAGTTGGTTAATGATAATGGCAATTTTATTTACTTGTACCTTCCTATGTTTAAATATTTCTCTTGGATTATTTGGTGTACTTTGGTATAATATCAATAAAAGAAAATCGGAAATTGGATTACGTCAAGCATTGGGAGCTAGTGGTTTTGATATTAGTAAACAATTTGTATTAGAGGTAATTGTGCTAGCAGGAATTGCTTTATTATTTGGAATATTCTTTACAATACAAATCCCATTACTCAATGTAATAGATATAGAAAGTGATCTTTTTTACAAAGCAATAATTTATGCTACATTGATAATTTTGACATTGGTTTTCCTATGCTCAATTATTCCAAGTATTCAAGCGGCGAATGTAACTCCAGCAAATTCATTACATGAAGACTAAAGATATTACATTCATAATTTTTATTATTCAATAGCTTTTCAGAAATTACAATATGAGGATTTTAATTATAGATGATGATTCCACAGTTTGTACTAGTTTAAAACTGTTATTAGGTAAAGTTGGACATGAAGTAAAAGCCATTACAAATCCTATAATTGCCATTGATCAAATAAAAGAATTCAAACCAAATTTGATTGTTTTGGATATGAATTTTTCTATCGCAACATCAGGAAAACAAGGGTTAAAATTACTCAAAAATATTTTTGAATATGACAAAAGTATTTCTGTTATCTTAATGACAGGTTGGGCTACCGTTGCACTTGCAGTTGAAGGAATGAAGCTAGGAGCAAAGGATTTTATAGCAAAGCCTTGGGACAATAAAGAGTTAATAAATTCCATAAAAAACATAGAAGCATTATTTCATTCCAGTAATCACAAAATTAATCAAGAGCATGGTGTCAATTCAATCATTGGAAATAGCAAGTCAATAGAAAAAGTACTTGCGATGATAGATAAAGTTGCACCAACAGATGCAAGTATTCTTATCTCTGGAGAAAGTGGCACTGGTAAAGAATTAATTGCAGAAGCTATTCATCAAAAAAGTAATCGTAAAGACAAGCCATTCATAAAAGTAAATCTCGGAGGATTACCGATCGAACTCTTTGAGTCTGAAATGTTTGGTCATGTAAAAGGAGCATTTACTGGTGCAGACATTGATAGAGAAGGTCGGTTTAGTATCGCAAATGGTGGAACTATTTTCTTAGATGAGATAGGAGAATTACCATTGGCAAATCAAGTAAAACTATTGCGGGTTTTGCAAGAAAAGACTTTTGAAAAACTAGGATCAAGTAAACAACAAAAGATAGATGTACGAGTAATTTGTGCAACAAATAGAAATCTATTTGAAATGGTAAATGAAGGTACTTTCAGAGAAGATCTCCTTTATAGAATAAACCTAATAAACATACACATACCACCATTACGTGATCGAAAAGAAGACATACCGTTAATTGCCAATTACTTTCTAAAAAATATTGCAGCTTTATATAATAAAGAAAGAATTTATATTACAGATGAATGTTTAAATTGGCTCTCCAACCAAGAATTTAAGGGAAATATCCGACAACTTAAAAACATAATCGAACGCACTTTCTTCTTACATCAAGAAAAGAAAGCATTGGATAGAAAATCATTTTTACCTTCATTCTCGACAAATCAGGTTCCTGATAAATCAAAAGAAACCTTTAACTTAGAGGCTATGGAATTAGAAACCATAAAAAAAGCACTTGCGATAAATAATAACGTAATCAGTACTACTGCAAAAGCTTTAGGGATTACTAGAAGTGCATTGTATAGAAGATTGGAAAAGTATAAAATTAATCATGAGTCTTAAGCTTAAGTATTTTCTTTTTATTGCTGTGATTCATGGTGTTTTATTATTCCTTATTTTTCATTTATATATAGACCGAAAATGGATTTTCATTTGTGCAGAAGCTCTAGTGCTTATAAGTTTATACTTAAGTTTTCTCCTTTATAAATCATTTATAAAACCGATAAATTTATTACAATCTGGTTCTGATGCGATCGCAGATGCTGACTTCAGTATAAAATATATTAAAACTGGTGCTAAGGAAATTGATAAACTTATAGAAGTTTACAACGCTATGATAGATAGGCTTAGAATTGAGAGAACTACACTTTCAGAACAAAGTCATTTCATTCAAAAATTAATAGAAATCACTCCAATAGGAATAATCATTTTAGACTATGATCACAAAATTTCTAACCTAAATCCTGCAGCAAAAAAAATTTTAAACATAAAAGAAAATTTGAAAGGTATTGAATTCCAAAAAATTAAAAATCCATTAGCCAATAAGCTCCAAAAAATCACAGATTCTAAACCAATCATGTTATCAACAAATGGCATTAATAAATTCAAATGTCAGGTCAATAATATCATTCATCAAGGATTTAAAAGGAAGTTTATTTTAATCGATGACCTATCTAGTGAATTGCTAAAATCAGAAAAAGATGCTTATGGCAAAATCATCAGAATGATGGCGCATGAAGTGAATAATAGTATGGGTGCTATCAACTCTATCTTGGATACTGTAATTGATTTTGGCCTTCAAGAGCAAGAAAAAAAAGACTTAAAAGATGCACTTATTATAGCTAAAGACCGTAACTCCGGATTGAGTGATTTCATAGCAAGATATGCATCTATCCTTAGGTTACCAAAACCGCAATTGATAGAAATTAATCTACACGATCTTGTAAATAAGATAGGAAAATTATTTGCTCCTAAACTCAAAAAAAATAACATTACAATACATTACAATTTTGAAAACAAAAACCAACTATTACTTACTGACCCAATTCTTTTAGAGCAAGCAATTTCTAACATTCTTAAAAATGCAATCGAAGCTATAGGTGAAAATGGTCAAATAAATATTGAATGCACAAGCAATCCGACAACTCTAATTATTGCTGATAATGGATCAGGCATTTCAGAAGAAACAAAAGAAAAACTATTCACACCGTTTTTCAGTTCTAAACCTAACGGACAAGGAGTAGGTCTTATGATTATCAGGGAAATTCTACAAAAACTAAATACCGATTTTTCTCTAGAATCAAATCAAAAAAATGGATTAACAGAATTCAGAATAGAATTTTAATAATCACACCACTATTGATGTACAATCTTTCTTTTTCTCCGCTTAGGATTATCTCCAAATTCTACTCCTTGTAAAATCACAAAACCAATCACAAAAAATACAGACAGTGATAGTACGCTATAACGCATATTATTAGTTAATAACTCTACGAATCCGAAAATAAATGTTCCAGATACAACTGACAATTTATATAATACATCATAGAAGCTGAAATAGGAAGATAAGTCATCAATACTATCATCCAACATCTTAGCGTAACTTGACCTTGACAACGATTGGATACCTCCCATTACAGTTCCGACCAAAGCTGCTAATGCATAAAAAAGGGTTTTATCTGCACAAAAGAATGCCAAAATGCATATAGTAATCCAAATGAATAACATTGAACCAATTGAAAAACGATTACCATATAAATCAGAAATTTTTGCAAAACCATAAGCTCCAAAAATGGCTACCAATTGTAATATTAACACGATAAGTATAAGTTCACCAGTCTCAAATCCTAACTCCTCCTTTGCAAATATTGTTGCTAAATAAATTACAGTTTGTACCCCTGAAGAATAAAAGAAAAATGCAATTAAAAATCGACGTACACTTACATTTTCTTTTACCTTTTGAAATACTGCTACCATATCACCATAACCTCTTTTAATGATACTTGGAGGCAAAGGACCTTTCTTGTCCTGTGGCATCATTCTAAAAGTCAATTGAGCAAAACCCAACCACCAAATTCCTACTAGTAAAAATCCAATCCGTGGAGCATATGTATCATCAGAAAGATTAAACCAAGCTGGTTTTTCATTCATTACTAAAATAAATAACAATAAAATTACGGAACCTACATATCCATATGCATACCCTTGGGCACTTACTTTATCATAGCGATCCTCAGTTACGATCTCTGGCAAATAAGAATTATAGAACACAATTCCTCCAGCAAAACCAAGTGTTCCAACGATAAACGCTCCTGTCCCAAACCACAACCAACTATCAGCTGTAAAAAAATACAACGCTCCACATGCTATCGCTCCAAAAGTCGTAAATACCTTTAAGAAAAATAAACGCTTTCCTCCATAATCAGCAATTCCTGACAATAAAGGAGAGAATAAGGCGACCAAAATAAATGAAAAGGAAACCGCAAATGAATAAACCGCAGAATTAGTAACCATTTCCCCAAAAACCTCGATTTTGGCAGGCATTACAGAAGTGTAATATACAGGAAAAACTGCAGTAGAAATCACCAAGGCATAGGCAGAATTTGCCCAATCAAACAATGCCCAAGCACGTATTGTTTTCTTTTGATTTAACGGAATTGTCGGAGTTTCAGCATTTGTCATATACCAATGTTACGTTTTTTTACCAATATTCTTACAATAACAATGACCAAAAGAATATTTTTTACGTCAAAATAATTGCAGTAGCAAGAAGAATATTTCACAGAAAAGAATTTAATTTTCTAGATTATAAAACTTAACTTACTCTTTAGATTATTAATTATTCTGCAGAAAGTGATTTGATGGGTATGCTTAACTTTTAAAACTCAATAATTGCCGATGAACATAGTCGTTCTCTCCCGAAATCCAATGCTTTACAGCACGCAGAGCTTAACAAGAGCAGCCAGAAATAGAAATCATAACGTCAGAGTAATAGATTACGTCAACTGTGATATCGTCATTGATGCTGATCATTCTAAAGTGTTATATCACGGTCAAGAATTAAACGATATCGATGCTATCATACCTAGAATTGGTGCAGGATATACCAGTTATGGATCTGCGATCATTAGACAATTTATGTCTCGAGGTGTTTATACCACATTGAGCTGCACCGCATTGGAAGAAGCAAGAAACAAAATCCAATGCATGCAAATCCTTGCCTCTCATAATATCTTAGTTCCCAAATCAATTTTATCTAATAATTCACTGGTTTTTGATACATTAATGAATGAATTAGACGACGAAAAAGTAGTCATTAAATTATTAAATGGGACACACGGACTTGGCGTTGTATTAGCTCATGACCATAGGCAAGCGGCATCAATTATGGAAGCATTTTCTAAATCCAAAAGCAAAGTATTTTTACAAGAATTTATAGCAGAAGCTGGTGGTGCTGATATAAGAGTACTCGTCATAGATGGGAAAATAGAAGGCACCATGAAACGACAAGCAGCTGCTGGAGAATTTAGATCTAATCTGCATAGAGGAGGTTCGGCAAGTTTGGTTTCTATAAATACCGAAGAAGCAGAAACAGCCATAAAAGCAGCCAAAGTTTTAGGCCTAAAAGTAGCAGGTGTAGATATGCTCCGTTCAAAAAAAGGACCTATGATTTTGGAGGTAAATGCTTCCCCTGGATTAGAAGGAATTGAAACTACCACAAGAAACGACATCGCAGGAAAAATCATAAATTTGATCGAAAGAGAAGCTTAGAATAGCTAACTTTACACATTTACATTGTAAAATATGTCTGAAGCGAAAGCACTAGTTATAGAAAAACAATCCATCCTTCCTGGAGAATTTAGAACTATTAAAATAAATGTAGGTAGACTTCCATCAGATACCAGAATTGACATCATTGCACATGTCTACAGAGGAATGGAGGACGGTCCTACATTACTCTTGCTCGGTGGAGTCCATGGTGATGAAATAAATGGAATAGAAATCGTCAGGAACACAATTGCTTCTGGAAAACTAGAACAAATTCAAAGAGGAACAATTATTGCCATTCCAGTGCTAAATATTTATGGTTTTATAAATTTTAGCAGAGAAGTGCCTGATGGGAAAGACGTTAATAGAAGTTTCCCAGGCAGCACAAGTGGTTCTCTTGCATCTCGAGTTGCCAGAACTTTAACTAAACGTATACTACCCTACGTTGATTACGCTTTAGATTTTCATACTGGTGGTGCTTCTAGGTACAATTATCCACAAATAAGATATACTAAAGGCTATCCAGCTTCTAAAGAATTGGCATTGGCTTTCAAAGCACCATATTCTATAGAAAATGCATTAATCCCAAAATCATTTAGACGAGCAGCTAAAGACTTAGACATTCCATCTGTGGTTTTCGAAGGTGGAGAAAGCATCCGTCTTGATGGTTATGCAATCAATGTTGCACAAAAAGGAATTTATCGTGTTCTAAAACACTTAAATCTATTGGATGAGCCAGGAGAAGAACCTGATTATCCGCAAATATTTATTAAAAAAACATCTTGGATTAGGGCAAGTTTTTCAGGTATGTTTCTTTGGTCAAAACAATCAGGCAACTATGTAAAAGTTGGGGAACCATTAGGAACTATTTTTGATCCATTTGGTTCTAAATCAGTTGCAGTAAATTCTAAATATGAAGGTTATATTATCGGTCACAATAACGCATCAGTGGTAAACCAAGGTGATGCACTTTTCCATATTGGTTATGAATCTAAGTAATTTTCTCTTTATACTTTTTATTGTTTTATCCAATACTCAATTAATTGGACAATCTATTCTGCAATCCAAATTAGACCGCATTCTTCAATCTACAGAATTTAAACATAGTTCAGTAAGTATTGCTATTATTGATATTGAAGCCGGAAATTTAATTGCAAGTTACAATCCAGAAATGAGTATCATTCCCGCGTCATCGCTAAAGGTATTAACCACACTTACAGCCGTAGAAATCCTTCAAGATAGTTTTCAATTTAATACTACGATTAGCTATGATGGAACAATAGAAGGCGATGGTACACTTATCGGAAATATCTATATAGAAGGCAGTGGTGATCCCACTTTTGGTTCGCAAAAATTTAAACCAGAAATGGCTTATGATAAGTTGTTTAAAAAGATAGCTTCTAAAATTCAAAAAGAAGGCATAACATGTATAGATGGTCAGATCATTGCTGACGAATCTATTTTTAATAGTTACCCAATTTCACCTTCGTGGCAATGGAATGATTTGGGAAATTATTATGCCTCAGGAGCATGGGGAATCAATATAAATGAAAATGAATATGCAGTTTACTTTGACCAAAGAGCAACCATAGGAAAACGACCAAGGGTGAAATATACTGACCCCGTTATCCCTCATCTTCAATTATCAAATGAACTTTTAGTCGACGGTCCAAATACTGGAGATAATGCCTATATTTTTGGTGGCCCTTATAATTATGACAAACGGATAGTCGGTACTATTCCACAAGGAGCAGGTACATTTCGGATTAAAGGTTCTATCCCTGATCCACCGCATTTTTCTGCACATCTATTAAAACAAGCATTGGAAAAAAAAGGGATAAAATCCAATGACATAGAAGTAAAATTTCATTCAGATAGTAAAGTAAAACGAAGAAAAAAATTATTAAACATAAAGTCTCCTTACCTTTTTGATATTGCAAAAAAAGCAAACTTTACCAGTAATAATTTGTATTGCGAAGCGATATTAAAAAGACTAGGATTAGAAAAAAGAGGACAAGGCAGTGGTCAAAATGGAATAGCTGCCATCAAAACCAATCTAAAAAGTCATGGCATAAATACTGATGCACTTAACATGGAGGATGGCAGTGGTTTATCAGCTAGAAATAACACAAGTGCAATCCTACTAGCGAAATTTTTACAAAAATTTAGTCAGAAAAATGGCATTGAGAAAACGCAATCCCTACTCCCTAAAGCTGGAGTACAAGGCACTGTAGCAAGTATACTAAGAAACTCAAAAGCAAGAGGAAAAGTATGGATGAAAAGTGGCTCTATGAATCGCGTAACCAGCTATACCGGAATAATTAAAAACGCGAAAGGTGAGTGGAAATCCTTTTGTATATTAATCAATGGCTATGATTGTAAAGGATCAGTAATGCGCGGAAAAGCAGCTAAAATTATTGATTTGAT
>JAHDBF010000052.1 GCA_020630525.1 Saprospiraceae bacterium | reverse complement strand
ATTAAACCTTTATCATCAATACGAATCTAATTCTGTATAATTGTATAGAATTAATTCTTCATCGATGATACTTACTCGGAATACAAAAACAAAATCCAGCATTAATGCTATAGAAGTTTACGATGGTCCTTGGACGGAAAAAGAAGCCAGTCACCTGCTTCGCAGAACCATGTTTGGACCTTCTCAATCTTTAATTCAGGAATGCGTAGACCTTGGACTTCAAGGAACGATCGACCTAATGCTCGAAAATACCATTCCTAACGAGCCACCAGTTAGACACACATTAGACGAGACTATTCCTGGACAAGCATATTTGCCAGTATTCACAGATCCAAATATTGCCTATGGAGAAACTTGGGTAAACGAACCACCAATTCCAAATTCTGGAAATGCAGAAATTGATCAAAATATAATAAGATATAGACAGAGTTCAGTATATGGATGGACATTTAATAATCTCATTCAAAACAAGCTAACCTTAATGCCAAAATTATTTATGTTTTGGCACAATCATTTTGTCGTTTCCGATTTTAGGGCTCCGCTATTAAATTATAATTATGCTCATTTAGTAGAAACTTTTGCCAAAGGAAATTTTAGAGAATTTACAAAAGCAATGACACTTGACGCTTCCATGCTTTTATATCTCAATGGAAATGAAAATTTCCGCCAAGCACCAAATGAAAACTATGCAAGAGAATTATTAGAATTGTTTACCGTTGGAAAAGGAGCATTGGCAGGTCCAGGAGATTATACCACTTTTACCGAAGATGACGTAACAGAGATTGCTAAAATACTTACCGGTTGGCATATAGATCCATCTCAAATTCCAGAAAAAGTCGAAGTTATTTTCACCCCATTTTTACACACCTTAGGCACAAAAACACTCTCTCATAGGTTTAACAACACAACAATAGCTCAAGCTGGAGAAGAGGAATATAAAAATCTAATAGATGTAATTTTTGAAAATCCAGCTGCTTCAAAATTTATCTGTAGAAAGCTTTATCGTTACTTTTTAAATTACGAAATTACTGAAGAAATTGAGTCAAATATTATCGAACCGCTTTCTCAATTATTGCGAGAAAACGATTTTGAAATAGCACCAGTCATAAGATGTCTTTTGACAAGTCAACATTTTTTTGGAGAAGAAGTCTTGGGATGTATGATTAAAAATCCTTGTGATTTTCTCACTTCAATTACTCGAGGATTAGATGTTACTTTTGATGATGAAATTGCCGTTCAGTATTATACTAGTTCAGTACTTTTTGCATTTGCAGAAGAGATGGATATGGCACCATACTTTCATCCTGATGTTGCTGGCTGGAAAGCATACTATCAAGCTCCGCAATATTATCGGACTTGGATAAATACTTATTCGCTTCCAAAAAGAACCAATGCAAGTTTGGCATTTATAAAAGGTGGGCAAATAGGAATCAGTAATCAAAATTTTTCTGTTCCTCCTTTGGTTCCAGTTCTAGACCTTATTACAAAAGTGTCTGATCCTTTTGACGTTAATATACTTTTGAAAGAATTGGTAAACTTAATGTTTACTTATGATCTCACAGAACCACAATTGGCATACTTAAAAGAGATATTAATTCCTGGACTTCCCGATTATGAATGGACAATTGAGTATTCAGAATTTCTAGCTGCGCAAAATGATCCGCAACTAATTAACAGTATGACAAACAAATTACAAAACCTATTTGGTGCAATGGTAGAGTTGCCAGAATTTCAATTAATGTAAAGAAAATGAAAAGAAGAAATTTTATAAAAACTACATCTGCATTTTCTTTACCATTTTTTGTTGGTGGAAATGCTTTTACGGCAATAGGAAAAAATAAACTATTTAATCTCATCAATCAGGACAATGATAAAGTATTGGTCTTAATACAATTGCAAGGTGGCAATGATGGTCTGTCTACATTAATACCATTGGATCAATACGCAGCATTAACTCAAGTAAGGAGTAATGTCTTAGTACCTGAAAGTTCTACTATAAAAATCTCTGATAAAAATGCTTTTCACCCTTCTATGAATGGCATGGCAGAAGTATGGAATAAAGAGAAACTTAACATCATTCAAGGTGTCGCCTACCCCGATCAAAACAGATCGCATTTTCGATCAACTGACATTTGGCATACGGCATCTGAGCCTGATGAATTTTTGACAACGGGATGGATGGGTCGATACTTTGACTTAAATTATTCCAATTATCCAGAAGGCTATCCCAATGAAGATTGTCCTGATCCTTTTGCATTGACGATCGGAACTATAGTTTCAGAAACTTGCCAAGGAGTACAATCCAACTTTTCTCTTACAGTAACTGATCCTTTCAATCCAGGTACAATATCAGAAGGTGTTGCAGGAGAAAGTCCAGATAATTGCTATGGAAGAGAATTAGATTTCGTAAGAGATGTAGCCAAACAAACAAACGTCTATGCAGAGGTAATCTCTGATGCTGCAAACAAAGGAAACTCCTTATCCTCAAAATATACCCCGGGAAATAATTTAGCATCAAAACTACAGCAAGTAGCAAGATTAATTTCCGGTGGAATGCAGACTAAAATTTATGTGGTACAATTGGGTGGTTTTGATTTACATTCCGGTCAAGTAGAAAATAATAATGTACTAGGCGGAAGACAAAGTGAACTGTTGGCAAATCTTTCCGATGCCATATGCGCATTCCAAGATGATTGTGAATTATTGGGCATAGATCAACGAGTAGTAGGCATGACCTATTCTGAATTTGGAAGAAGAATTCGATCCAATGAAAGTTTAGGAACGGATCATGGGACTGCTGCTCCCCTATTCGTTTTTGGCTCATGCGTAAATCCAACAATCATAGGAGAAAACCCAAGTATAGATAATCAGGTAAGCATTCAAGAAGGTGTTGCGATGCAATTTGATTTTAGATCAATATATGCCAGTATTATGATGGATTGGTTTGGCGTAGAAGAATCACAAGTAAAGGAAGTCTTATTCAAAGATTTTCAGCATCTTCCGATCATCAGATCTTGTGAGGCTAGTTCTACAGATGAACTCACTTTTGAATCCGCAAAACTAGAAGTATATCCAAATCCAACTAGTGACTTTAGCTATTTAAATTTTAATAGCAACAATGAGCATATACGGATAGCGTTATTCGATGCAATTGGGTCACAGATTAAAGTAGTTATAAATAAAAAATTAGAAAAAGGATCACACAAGATATTGATTGAAACTCAGGATCTTTCTAGTGGCAATTATTTTATCATGTTGCAAGGCGAGCAAAAGCAGAAGACAGTTAAGTTGGTTAAAGTTTAGAATTATAATCCTAATTTCGGCAAACCGCTTTTATCAATTTACCAACCATTTTATGGCTAAGATTTTTTCTCTTAGGTGAAGTATTATTTGAGGCTATTGTCACGTTGCAAGCAATTGGATTAATAGTTCCTTCGAATTCGCAATTTTGATCTACAGTAAATCCATTTGCTAATTCTATCAATTCTCCTGCTTCAAAAAGAACAATATTTCCACCTTCTATTGTATTATCACAAACGATAAGACTATCAGAAACATATGTACCTTCAATAGGCAAATCATCAACAATTAAAATCTCTGGACATATTTCTTCGCATTGACAATTTTCCAAGCTCCAAATTTTTCCAGCTTCACAATTTGGCGGAAAAACATTAGGCACTATTGTAACGGTATATGTATATGATGATTGTGGTGCATTTTGAATATCAGAAACAGTAACTACATATTCTACATCCATTACATTGCTCACATCTATGCTTAATGGCTCCCAAACAATAGTCGGATCGCCATATGGAATATTCCCATAATCTACAATATTTAAAGCAACCGTATTACCATCTGCATCAAACATATCGACTTTCGCATTTTCAAAATTTGCATTAGGAATTCCAAATGACCATCGATCAAAAACCAATTCTTGAACAATAAAATTAGATGGAGGATAAGCGATATAGTCTAAACTATTACCTGTAGGATTACCGAAGTTCTCAAATACCCACATTGCGTTCCTCATAGAAGTGGTGCCATTTCCATAAGTTTTTCCTTTAGAATGTAAAAGCCATCTCCTGTGTCCTACAGCGGTATTAAAAGAACCTGCATCTTCAATATACATATCAATAGGATTAAAATAATCCCAATCTGCCCAAGCTAAATTTGAACTCTGTGAAGCTTCTATTGCATCAGGAGTATTACATAAGAAAGTATTACAAGGTGCACCACCTCCATCAACACAATGATTTAAGGTATTATTAGCTTGTTGCATCAATGCAGCCTCTTGACATTTTGCATCTAATACAGAATTAAAAACAACATCAGCATTTAAGCCACATAAGTCTCTGTAATAGTTAAATCTATCTAGCATTTTTTGCTGCACTGATGCACTTATAGTTCCTGGATCACAAGAAGCTATGTCTCCAGTCCATGCCAATTCAGCTTCTGTAAAAGCAGTGGTTAAGTAAACATTATTATAATTATCGATTACAGATTGTCTAAGACACTGACCATTTAATCCTTGACTAAGTAAAATGATATAAAACAAAAAGGAATACCCTGTAAATAGAATTTTCATGTAAAGAGGTTGAAAGTAAATGATTGACAATTATCAAGAATCAAAATTACTTATTATAACTAATTATAATGTGAATTTTATGTAAAAATTCTGATAAAGGCTACTATTTTAGTATTAATTACATTTTCTACTTGACAAAGAATCCAATTATTTTGTTTAGCCAATTTTACTTCTATGATTTCATTGACTTTAACTTCTGATTTAAAATCAATTTGGAGTTGATCGATTTTTAAATCTTGGCAATAAATATTACACGTATTGATTACATACTTTACCAGCTCACCATTATTAAGATGACCATTCCAATCTAAATCAAAAGACTGAATCTCAAATTGTTTACAATATTGATAATCTTCTAATTTTTGTAGTTTAAAGTCAGGTTCTCCTAACACATCTACTTGAGAAATTTTTATTTCTTGAATTCGTTTTGGTATCCTAGCAATCTTTCTTTTTTCGGTATTTATCAAGCTCCATTTTGAAGCTGCGCTTGTAATTAAGTTATGATTAGCATCATACACTTTATAATCTCTAAGAGCAAAAAAAGCATTTATTTTGGCAGGGTAAGTCACTACCGTAATCTCTTCATTTTGGGCAGGAAATTTATAAAAAACAAAATCTTTCTTAAGTAAGACCCAAGAAAGATTTTCAGATGTCAAGTCCCAAAAAGATAAGTTTAATGCAATGGCATGTTGTGTAGATGCCTCTTGAATTATTTTAACGTATGCATCTACCGTTACTTTTTGATCCAACCCTATTTCGTAAGATCGGATTTTAAACTTTTGTTCATAAACATTTTGATCCATGAGTCTTAAAACCAAAATTCAATCTAACAATTTTACTTAATTCTTTATAAATTTCGTTCCAGCAAGTTGTTTGTTTCCATCCATTACTTTAAGGAAGTAAACCCCATTTTCAAAAGTAGAAACATCAAGTTTTAGTTGTGGTCTATCAAATGCTTGATCCATAATTTTCTTTCCAATCGCATTGTATATTTCATAAGTCAAATCATTTCTAAAATGCCATTGATCAATATTTAGATTTAGAAAATCATCGGTAGGATTTGGTCTAAGCTGAATTGATACTTCATCCAAATCAAAAACAGAAAGCGATCCATCAATTACAGCCTCATAACTGATGTCATCAAAATAAAATCCATCACCAGTTACATATCCATCACTAAAGAATGTAAACTTTACAAACAGTTCAGATTCGCCAAGGTAATCGTCAAGGCAGATGATTTCTTGTACCCAATCTGCTTGCATGCCATCATAAACTGGACTTCCGTCTCCACCCAATTGATTACCACTTGTTGGATTAGAATAGTTGCCACAGATTGGAGTATAATCTTCTCCTCCATTACTAGAGACAGAAAACTGTACATAATCCCAATCATTCTCTATATCCCACTTAGCATAAAATTTAAAAAATGCACTCGTCGCTTCTGATAAATCCAATGCTTCCGTCAATAATATTTCACTAAATGTATTGTTACGGTATTCTTCATTCGGAGAATCTGTTATCGAGCTTGGTGCAGAGACAAATTCATTGGTCGACAAGCCCCAATCTCCTGCTATAATATATTCTGACAAATCTGAATTATCATTTTGGGATATAACAGTTGGAACAATAGAAGTCTTTGAATACGTTTTTATTATTTCAATTTCCCTAGTAAATACCCCGTTGTCTATCTTGATTACAAAAACCAATTCCTCACCATTGATTGCTTCATCAGAAATAGTATAATCTATTTCAAATTCCATTTTATCTAATGTTTGCAAATCCAAATCCGAGAAAACATTATTACTCAAAATCAAGTTTTCAGAACCTGACTCTACCGAAAAATTAATTAATCCATTCCTTAATCCCAGTTTTTCAAATTCAAAAAATAATTTGCCCTCTGGCATAATAATTTCGTTCTGCGCAAATAACTCTTTGGCATGTCCAAAACTGTGAAGTAAATGTGCAGTATTAAGATTTTGCCTAACGGTACTTTTATTTAAAAAATCAATCAAATCTGGAGAAGGCCAAAATGTAGGACCAACTTCTGGAGTTAGGGAGTAAGTTTTATTTTTTTCTTCGATCTCACCATACATCCAGTCGTCAGAATCTCCGTTAACTGTATACCCTACTGTTTCTGTTCCTGTACCTACTAGAAAATTATTTTCCTCAATCATAAAACCAGCCAAAGACTTAAATAAATCATCTTCCTCTGTTGGTCCATCTTCATATCCCCAAGGGTGAATTAATAGATTTCCAGAGGTATGATAATTTAGCGTTATTTCAAATTTATGCTCATTGCAAAACTGTCTCATTGCCTGTGTTTCTGGTTCAGAAAAAGCCGATTCACCTCTGTAAGTTTGTGAGTTTTCATTTGGTGAAGAGCCATCGTCATCGTATGCCCAGAAGTATCCATAATTTCTATTTAAGTCTACACCTACTAATTCTTCATTTTCATTTTTGTGGGCATTTTTTCTCCACAACCCACCACCAGAAGGGTCTGACATTTCGTTGATAATGTATCCATCAGGATTTACGATCGGCACAAAATATAATTCAGAATTATCCACTAAATATTTTACTTCAGGATTGCTTTCATAATTTTCTAATAAATACCACATGAAGTATAAAAGTTGCGATAGAGAATTGGGTTCTCTTGCATGATGTAATGCATTATAAAAAGCTTGTGGTTCATCTTCATCTACATTTGGATTGTCTGAAATTTTTAAAAAATGAACATTGTTTCCATCGTGGGTTACAATATCTCCAATGGGTGCCTTCTGGGTAATCAGATTTGGATACAATTCTGTCATTTTATCCAATATTGCCATAGTCTCAGAATAAGTGGTATACCCGCCCATCGATCCAAATTCGTAATTCTCAGGTGTTGGGTATGCACTATATAATTCTTGTGTAGAATTGCCATTACAACTAGCGCCTCTTAGCTCTGCACTCAACGACTGTACATCCATAGTCCCATGTTCTTTGTAAAAGGCTTGTATATCTTCTACAATTACTTTGTATTCATAGCCATTTTCTTCAAGCAATGCTAATTCATGTTCATCATAGATGTTTATAATGTGTCTCCCTGGTGCAATTTCTCCATGATCCACTTCTATTCCTAGCTTCGCCAATTCTTTCATACTTTTTCCTCGTAAATCAATTTTGATTTGAGCATATTTCTCTTGATGCTGACCAAGTGCGGAAAAAGTGATTAAAATACAGATAAAGGCTTGGAGAAATTTCATGTCATTGTGTTTTATACTGCGAATATAACGGTAGTCATCGTAACGAAAAAAATATATCGATCAGCTTGATGCATATTCCATTTTAATACTTTTAAAAGACAAAATATTGGCTTTACTATAAAGTTATTCTTCCTAAAAAGCACACGTATTTAATAGATTGATAAATCTAGTATTTAACTCGACAAATCTTGATTATCCAATATTGTCGTACAGATTTTTTGATAATTAGGTCAAGTTGAATACCTTAACAGTTCAATAAATCTAAAATAAGATGATGAAACGACTTTTGAATGGGGTTAGTATTCTATTTCTCCTTATGAGTCCAATTTTTGTATTTGGACAAAGTAAGGGAATTGATGAGAGGATAGATGAGTTATTTGGTGATGCAACTGGATGGTTTGTTAATTTCATTTTTTATCAAATTCCGTTTACTGAAGAAATCAAAGTTTACTGGGTATTATTCCCATTAATATTAGGAGCAAGTTATTTTACATTTTATTTCAAATTCATCAACTTTAGTGGATTCTGGACAGCAATAAATGTTGTTAGAGGAAAATATGATGAGGTAGATCACGTCAGCTCATTTGATGGAGCAGGAGACGCTTCGCCTGGTGGGGACGCTATTGAAACAGCCAGAGTAGAAGGTCATAGTGGAGAAGTTTCACATTTTCAAGCATTGACAGCTGCCTTATCGGCGACAGTTGGATTAGGAAATATCGCCGGAGTTGCGATCGCTGTATCAATTGGTGGAGCAGGTGCTACCTTTTGGATGATCGTCGCAGGATTTTTAGGTATGGCTTCTAAATTTGTAGAATGTACCTTAGGGGTAACTTATAGAGATATAGAAGCAGATGGAACAGTTTATGGAGGTCCTATGTACTACCTTAGAAAAGGACTTTCTCTAAAAGGAATGGATGGATTAGGAAGAGTATTAGCGATACTTTTTGCTATTTTTTGCATTGGTGGTTCTTTTGGCGGTGGCAATATGTTTCAATCAAATCAAGCATTCCAATTAATTGAAAATATAACTGGTGGAGAATCTTCTTTCTTTTATGGAAAAGGCTGGTTATTTGGTTTGATAATGGCAATTTTTGTTGGAATTGTTATTATAGGAGGAATAAAGAGTATTGCTAGAGTTACTGACAAGATTGTACCATTTATGGTTGTTATTTATGTAGCAGCTTCATTATTTGTAATTATCTCCAATTACCATTTAATTGGTAATGCATTTGCTCAAATATTCAATGGAGCTTTTAGTCCTGAAGGTGTCGCTGGTGGTGTAGTTGGTGTATTAGTACAAGGATTTAGAAGAGCAGCATTTTCCAATGAAGCAGGTATTGGTTCTGCATCAATAGCACATTCCGCTGTAAATACAAAATATGCAGCTTCTGAGGGATTAGTTGCGCTATTAGAACCATTTATTGACACAGTAATAGTGTGTACTATGACTGCTTTAGTCCTAATCATTACAGGATATGTTAATCCAGAAAATGCTAGCCTTAATGATGCACAAGCAATACTATTAACATCCGATGCTTTTGGTTCAGCAATTTCATGGTTTCCTTATGTGTTAGCCATTGCAGTAGTATTATTTGCATTTAGCACTATGATTTCTTGGTCTTACTATGGCTATCAAGCATGGGCGTACCTATTTGGAAGAAGTAAGAATTTAGAATATGCTTATAAAATTTTATTCTGTTTGTTTGTCATCATTGGAGCAGCAGCTCAATTAGGAAATGTTATTGGATTCTCAGATGCTATGATATTTGCAATGATGGTGCCGAATATGGTTGGATTAGTTTTATTAGCTCCTGTAGTAAAGAGAGAATTAGTAAGATATATGGCTGCAATAAAAGGCAGTGGAAAATAATCCTCGACTTTTAATTTAGTCTCAAAGATAAAATCTCAACGGATTTTAATAACCAAACTTTTGAAGAGCTTGTCCCATGAAGACAAGCTCTTTTTCGTTTTATCCTATTACAACTCCATGTTTTTGTATAAATTTTCTTTCATATATAAATTAGCTGCTAATTAGCTGAATACATATAGAAAATTATTAATACTTTGGCAGGCTAATTTGATTTTTACTTGGGAAGAATAGACTACTGCCATACCATTTTACAATTAGGAACCAATCTCGGTGACCGAAAATCCAATTTGGAAAAAGCACACGCTTTAATCAAAAATGAGGTTGGTAATATCACCGCGTCTTCCTCGATTTATGAAACTGATGCTTGGGGAAACCAAAATCAAGAGGCATTTCTTAATCAAGTAATAAAGGTAAAAACTACCAAATCCCCAATAGATTTATTAAGTACAATTAAAAATATCGAATCTACAATCGGTAGAGTGCCAAAAGAAAAATGGTCAGCGCGAATTATAGATATAGACATTCTTTATTTTGAAAAATTACAACTAAACACAGATGAGTTAACCATCCCTCATCCATTTATCAGGGAAAGAAGATTTGTATTAGCTCCACTTAATGAACTAATTCCTGAGTTCATTCATCCAGGAACGGATCAAAATATTTCGCAACTTTTGGAAAGTTGTGCAGACACATTAAATGTTAAACGCTGTGCATAAACCAAAGATTCCATACAACTACGTCGTTATTGAAGGCAATATTGGTACCGGAAAAACATCCTATTGTCAAGCACTTGCCCATAGATATAATGTATCCCTAATTTTAGAACAATTTAATGACAACCCTTTCCTCCCTTATTTTTATAGGGATAAAGAAAGGTATGCATTCCCAGTTGAGCTGTTTTTTATGACTGAACGTTACAAACAGTTACAAAAGACACTGCAAACCAGAGACATGTTTCATGAGTTTTATTTGGCAGATTATAGCTTTATAAAAACGCTACTATTTGCACGAAAAAACTTAGACGAAGAAGAATACAAGCTTTTTCAAATGCTTTTTGGTATTTTAGAAAAGAATTTTCCAATGCCAGACCTAATGGTATACTTTCATAGAGATGTAGATTACTTGTTAAACAATATCAACATCAGAGGAAGAGAAATAGAAAAATCAATAAAATCAGAATACCTCATCGAAATCCAAAATTCATATTTTGAATATTTTAGAAATATAGTCTCCTTTCCAGTATTAATTATCGACCTTAAAGACATAGATTTTATCAAAGACAAAAGCAATTTTGACATGATTTTGGATTTAATCGCAAAACCATATAATCCTGGTGTCCATAGGATCACTTTAAGTACATAGCTATGTATTCTAGAAGAGGTGAAATCATAAAAGAAGCTGGTTTACTTTTTAGTAAAAAAGGATATTCTTCTACTTCAATGCAAGATATTGCCGATTCATTGGGCATTAAAGCCGCTAGTCTATACAACCATATTTCTTCTAAACAAGAGATATTGACAGAGTTATTACTTGATGCAGCTAAATCTTTTGTCGATGGAATGAAGCAAATAAATCACGCTCAAATCAGTCCTCTAGATAAATTAAAACGTATCATCGCTCTCCATGTAAAAATGGCAACCAATCATCCTAACCAAATGTCACTCATGGTTGAAGATTGGAGAAATCTAGACATTACTGGAAAAACAAATTATCTTGCTTTTAGAGACAGTTACGAAGACGATTTTAAGAAAATCCTACATGCCTGTATCGAACAAGCATATTTTGATGATATTCATTTAGAGTTAGCTTTGTTCTCAATCCTTTCTACATTGCGCTGGACCCACATTTGGCATTTAAAACATCCAGAATTATCTGCAATCGACCTTGAGATTTTGCTACAGAAGTATTTGATAGAAGGCTTTTTAAAGAAATAATTAAAGTAAATTTGACTTTTTAACTAATAGTCATTAGTTTTATGCTAATCGATATTAGTTTATGTCAAAAAGTACTTTTTATTCACTTAAGGTTTCAGAAATTCAGCATACAACAAAAGACTGCGTTGTTGTATCTTTTGATGTACCGCAAGATTTATATGAGTCATTTCAATTTATTCAAGGTCAATATCTTACGCTCAAAACCGAGATAAATGGAGAAGAAGTTAGAAGATCATATTCACTTTGTTCTAGTCCAATAGATAAAAAATGGAGTGTCGGAATTAAGAAAGTTCATCAAGGGAAATTTTCGACTTTTGCTAATGAAGTACTTAAGATTGGTGATGTTATCGACGTCATGTTGCCTCAAGGCAATTTCTATATTCCAATAGTAAAAGAAAAAAAGAGAAACTACGTAGGATTTGCAGCGGGAAGCGGAATTACTCCCATCATATCAATAATTAAAACCCACTTAATCAGCGAACCAAAATCTACTTTTAAATTATTTTACATAAATCAAACTGTCTCTTCTATTATTCTAAAAGAGGAATTAGAAGCATTAAAAAATCAATTTATAGACAGATTTGAAATCTTCTATTTTTTGACCAAACAGCATAGAGACATTCCATTATTAAATGGCAGACTGGACGAAGAGAAGTTAACATTCATTGCAGATAACATCTGTGATTTCAATAATATAGATCACATCTTTTCTTGCGGACCAGAATCCATGGTTTTTATGATTCAAGACTTTTTGGAAGGAAAAGGTGTCCCCAAGGAATCTATACATTTTGAATTGTTTGGAACAGGTGCATCCAACATAAAAAATATGGATGCAGCAATTAAGGAGAGAGAAGGAAACGTATGTAAAGTATCTTTAATCGAAGGTGGACAACAAATGTTTTTTGATGTAACCATAGGTGGAGACAATATATTAGACGCTGCACTGATTAATGCTGCAGATTTACCTTATGCTTGTAAAGGAGGGGTCTGCTCTACCTGTAAAGCAAAATTAGTAGAAGGAGAAGTAAGCATGGAAGTAAGTTATGGACTCGAAGAAGATGAAATCAAAGCTGGATATATATTAACATGTCAAGCGTATCCAAAAACAGAAAAAATTGTCGTAGATTTTGACCTATAATTATCAGTTATGAAAAACAACATTCACGATCTTGAAGAAAAATTCCAAGCGCGTATAGATGCTGGAGAAAAAATAGAACCGAAAGATTGGATGCCAGAGAAGTATCGGAAGACACACATTCGTCAGATATCCCAACATGCGCATTCTGAAATCGTAGGCATGCTTCCAGAAGGAAACTGGATCACGAGAGCACCATCTCTAAGAAGAAAATTGGGATTATTGGCTAAGGTTCAAGATGAAGCTGGACATGGATTATATCTATATAGTGCTGCCGAAACCTTAGGCATCAGTCGAGATCAGATGTTTGATCAATTGCATACTGGCAAAGCAAAATATTCTAGCATTTTTAATTACCCTACTTTGAGCTGGGCAGACATAGGAGCAATAGGTTGGCTGGTAGATGGAGCTGCCATTATCAATCAAGTAATGTTGACCAGAACTTCATTTGGGCCTTATGCTAGAGCAATGGTAAGAATCTGTAAAGAAGAAAGTTTCCATCAAAGACAAGGCTATGAAATCATGCTAGGTTTATGTAGAGGTACTGAAGAGCAAAAAGAAATGGCGCAAGATGCACTCAATAGATTTTGGTGGCCTTCGCTTATGATGTTCGGTCCAAAAGATGAAGATTCGCCTAATACAGAACAATCTGTAAAATGGAAAATCAAAAGAAAAACCAATGATGAATTAAGACAAGAATTTATCGATATTACTGTTCCCCAGGCAGATTTTCTAGGATTAAAAATGCCTGATCCAGACCTTAAATGGAATGAAGAAAGAGGACATTATGATTTTGGGGAAATCGATTGGGATGAATTTTGGCAAGTGGTAAAAGGGAATGGTCCTTGTAACAAAGAAAGATTAAAAGCAAGAACTGATGCATGGGACGAAGGCGCTTGGGTAAGAGATGCAGCCAATGCCTACGCAGAAAAGCAATCATTAAAAAAGCAATCAGAAAACAATAAAAAAATTGCCAGTTAATATGGAGAATAAATCTAAAGAATGGCCAATCTGGGAAATATTTATAAGAAGTAAAAATGGATTAGAACACAAACATGTAGGTAGTCTCCACGCAGCAGATGCTGAGATGGCAATAGAAAATGCACGCGACGTATACACCAGGCGTCAGGAAGGTGTAAGTATCTGGGCTGTAGAATCAATCCACATCACCGCTTCTAATCCAGAAAATAGCGGCGAACTGTTCGAGCCAGCAAAAGATAAAGTGTATCGACACCCCACTTTCTACGAATTACCTATAGAATTAAAACATATATAATATGGATAATTCATTATACCAATATCTACTTATTCTTGGAGATAACTCTATGATATTAGGTCATAGACTATCAGAACTTTGTGGCCACGGTCCTACCCTAGAAACTGATATTGCTTTGACAAATATTTCTTTAGATCTATTTGGGCAAGTAAGAAGCTACTTTCAGTATGCAGCTAAGATTGCTGACTCAGAACAAACAGAAGACAGTATCGCTTTCTTAAGAACGGAAAGAAAATATAGAAATGTACTTTTGGTCGAACAAGAAAATGTAGATTTTGCCCATGTGATCGTTAGACAATTTTTATTTGATGGTTTTCATAAATTACTCTTAGAACAATTAATGCAAAGTAAGGATGAGACCATATCTGCCATTGCACATAAATCTATCAAAGAGTCAAAATACCATTATAGATTTTCAGGTGATTGGCTAAAAAGGCTTGGTGATGGCACAGAAGTCAGTCATAAAAAAGCGCAGGATGCATTAAATAAATTATATCCATTTACCAATGAGTTTTTCTTAGAATCAGACATAGAAAAAGAGATGTCCGCAAAGGGGATCGGACCCAACTTAAATATATTAAAAGAAACTTACTATAGTAACATACATCAAATCATAGCAGAAGCTAATTTAACTTTACCAATAGAAAAGCAAAGGGTGGCAAAAGGGAAATTGGGTTACCATACCGAAAACCTTGGATACATTCTTGCAGAATTACAATATATGCAAAGAACTTATCCAAATATGCAATGGTAGACACCCATCTTACATCATTACCCGAGGAGATTATAAATATCTTAGAAAGCGTTAAAGACCCTGAAGTCCCAGTACTCAGTGTCTTAGATCTCGGTGTAATAAGAGATGTAAAAATAGATGGAAAAAATATAGCTATAAAACTAACTCCTACCTATTCTGGATGCCCAGCAATGGATACGATTGCCATGGATTTAAAACTGAGCTTTGCAGCAAAAGAATATCTCGCTTCAGTAGAATTAGTACTCGCTCCAGCATGGACTACAGATTGGATTTCAGAAAAAGGCAGACAGGCGCTGATCGAATATGGCATTACTCCTCCGATGGGAGAAGCTGCTGATAAATCTGCTTTAATTCATGGAGAAAAAATAATTCCATGTCCAAGATGTACATCTACAAACACAAAAATGATCTCACAATTTGGTTCGACAGCATGCAAAGCATTGTTTCAATGTAATGACTGTTTAGAACCATTTGATTACTTTAAATGTCTAAAATAAAATTATGTCAAATATTGTATTTAGTGTAGAAAATAATATCGCAACGATAAGACTAAATAGGCCAGATTCTTTTAATAGTATAAATGAAGAATTAGGAAAAGAATTTATAGCAGCCCTTGATGAATGCGCATCTAATGATGAAATCAAATGCGTGATATTAACTGGAACTGGAAGGGCATTCTGCGCAGGTCAGGACTTAAAAGAAATTACTGATGCTAGCAAAGAACCTCAATACGATAAAGTATTGGATGAAAGATACACGCCTATTACTACAAAAATAACAAAGCTAGAAAAACCAATTATTGCTGCTGTAAATGGCGTCGCCGCTGGAGCAGGTGCGAACTTGGCCTTGGCTTGTGATATTATCATTGCTACAGAAAGTGCTAGTTTCATTCAAGCTTTTAGTGCCATAGGTTTGATCCCTGATTCTGGAGGGACTTATAATCTTCCTAGGATAATAGGTAGAGCAAAAGCAATGGCATTCGCAATGCTGGGAGATAAAATTTCAGCAGAAGAAGCAGAACGAATCGGTATGATATATAAATGCTATCCAAATGATGAATTCGAAGAAAAAATCCAAAAAGTAGCATACAGAATTTCTAAAATGGCACCAATCGGATTGGCATTAACCAAACGTTCTATTAATGCCAGTTGGAATAACGATTTTGATCAACAAATGCAAATGGAAAGGGATTTACAAATTCATTGTTTTGGCACCGCTGATTATAGAGAAGGTGTACAAGCATTCGTAGAAAAAAGAAAACCCACTTTTAAAGGAGAATAATATGCAAGACAGTTATATACTAGATGGAATTAGAACGCCAATAGGAAATTTTACAGGCGCATTGTCAACCATTCGCACCGATGATCTAGGTGCGCATGTCATCAAAGAAATAGTAAATAGAAATAAAAACATACCCTTAGAAGCATACGATGATGTCATCCTAGGATGTGCAAATCAAGCTGGAGAGGACAACAGGAACGTGGCACGTATGTGTTCGCTTTTAGCAGGGCTTCCATTTACCGTACCGGGTGAAACGGTTAATCGCTTATGCTCTTCTGGCCTATCATCAATCATACATGCCAATCGTGCAATCAAAGCAGGAGATGGAGACATTTTTATAGCTGGTGGTGTAGAACATATGACTCGTGGACCATTCGTAATTTCTAAGGTTTCTAAAGCTTTTGGTAGAGATGCTCAGATGCATGACAGTAGCTTTGGTTGGAGATTTGTCAATAAGAAAATGAAAGAATTGTATGGAACAGATGGCATGGGAACAACTGCAGAAAACCTAGTCGACAAATACAATATATCAAGAGAAGATCAAGACAAATTTGCTTATAATTCTCAAATGAAAGCTGCCAATGCTGCAAAAAATGGAAGATTAGGCAAGGAGATAATTCCAGTGAGTATTCCACAAAGAAAGGCTGATCCAATTATTTTTTCTACAGATGAATTTATAAAACCAAATACCACTTTGGAGCGACTAGCGAAACTAAGACCTGCATTTAGAAAAGCAGAAGATGGTGGAACAGTTACGGCAGGAAATGCATCAGGACTAAACGATGGTGCGGCTGCAACAATCATTGTATCAGAAAACGCAGTTAAACAATATGATTTAAAACCATTGGCAAGAATAGTGAGTTCTGCCGTTGTCGGTGTAGAACCGAGAATCATGGGAATAGGTCCAGTACCTGCTTCAAATAAAGCCCTAGCCAAAGCTGGGTTAACCATGGCAGATATGGATATTATAGAATTGAATGAAGCCTTTGCTTCACAAGCATTAGCGTGCATCAGAGAATGGGGCCTAGCTGATGATGATCCTAGGATAAACCCGAATGGCGGTTCAATCGCCATAGGACATCCACTTGGCATTACAGGAACAAGACTCGCTTATACAGCAGCATTAGAGTTAAGCCTAACTAACAAAAAATATGCACTTATAACGATGTGCGTAGGTGTTGGCCAAGGGTATGCTGCCATTATTGAAAAAGTATAATAAAAAATCACAATGAAATTAGGAAACTACATCTTAGGTAATTGGATCGAAGGAGAAGGTGATGGAGCTGCGCTTTACAATGCAGTCAATGGTGACATAGTTGCTACTGCAACAACTAAAGGGTTGGATTTTGGAGAAATATTAAAATATGGAAGAACTGTTGGTAGTCCAGCATTGAGAAAAATGACTTTCCAACAGCGTGGCAATATGCTTAAGAAATTGGCACTATATCTCACAAAAAGAAAAGAACAATTTTATACAGTAAGTTATAAAACTGGTGCTACAAGAGCTGACAGTTGGATTGATATAGAAGGAGGATTCGGAAATCTATTTGCCAATGCATCTTTACGAAAAAACTTCCCTAATCAAACTTATCATGTGGATGGTGATCACATAGATTTATCCAGAGGTGGTAACTTTATGGGACATCATATTATGGTACCTAAGCGTGGCGTAGCCATCCACATTAATGCTTACAACTTTCCAGTATGGGGAATGTTAGAAAAGTGTGCATCTAATTGGATGGCAGGTGTAGCAGCAGTCGTAAAACCAGCCACTGCAACTTCATTTCTCACAGAAGCTGTGGTAAAAGAAATCATTGCCTCAGGCATTTTACCTGAAGGTGCATTACAATTAATTTGTGGTTCAGCTCGAAGTATACTAGATACCGTTGACTCACAAGATGTAGTGACATTTACTGGTTCGGCTTCGACAGGGCGTTTACTAAAATCACATCCAAGAATCATTTCTGAAGCAGTTCCATTCAACATGGAAGCAGATAGTTTAAATTGTTCTGTACTTGGTGAGGATGCAGTCCCAGGAACGCCAGAATTCAAATTATTCATCAAAGAAGTAAGAAAAGAAATGACGACCAAATGTGGTCAAAAATGTACGGCTATAAGAAGAATTTTTGTACCAGAAAAATTGGTTGAAGATGTACAAATCGCATTAGGAAAAGAACTGTCAAGAATTACCATTGGAAATCCAACTTCGGAAGGTGTAAGAATGGGTGCATTAGCAAGTAGAGATCAATTGCAAGAAGTGCGTGATAGAGTAAAAGAAATATCAAGCAACGCTGACATCGTATATGGCAATTTAGATCACGTTGACCTAAAAGATGCCAATCAAGATAAAGGTGCATTCTTAAGTCCTATATTACTATTGGCACAAAATCCAACAAGAAATAATCAAGTTCATGAAGTAGAAGCATTCGGACCAGTTAGTACTTTGATGCCTTACAAAGACATTGAAGAAGCTATAGATTTATCACATATGGGCAAAGGGTCATTGTGCGCTTCTATTGCCACAAATGATGATAATATTGCTAGAGAATTTGTCATCGGAGCAGCAAGTCACCATGGTAGAATATTGGTATTAAACAGAGAAAGTGCAAAACAAAGTACTGGTCATGGGTCACCACTTCCCTATCTCGTACACGGTGGACCAGGACGCGCAGGTGGAGGTGAAGAAATGGGTGGTATGAGAGGAATAAAACACTATATGCAAAGATGTGCCATCCAAGGAAGTCCTACCACAATTACAAAAATTACTGGCATCTACCAACCCAATGCTAAAGTCATAGAAGCGCCAAAACACCCATTCAAATATCATTTTGAAGATATAGAAACTGGGATGTCAGTACTAACCCACAAACGTACGATTACAGATTCTGACATACAGAATTTTGCTAATCTGAGTTGGGATGTATTCTATGCGCATACGGACATTACGTCATTAGAAGGAAGTATTTTTGAGAAGCGGACTGCGCACGGATATTTTCTGTTATCAGCAGCAGCTGGATTATTTGTAAGCCCTGCGAAAGGGCCAGTAGGTGCCAATTATGGATTGGATGAATGCAGATTTATTAAACCAGTTTATCACAATGATACTATCCAAGTAAGATTGACTTGTAAAGAAAAAGTAGAACGTGACAGTAGAGGAAAAGAGCATCCATCGGGAGTAGTAAAATGGTATGAAGAAATTTTTGATCAAGATGGTGAACTCGTCGCGATGGCAACCATTTTGACTTTAGTTAAAAAGAAGTCTCCATTTCCAAGCATCACAAAAGCATATCTTACAGAAAAGTTAGATGCACTTACAGAAGATACAAAAGCAAATTGGGGAATATTGACTCCGCAACATATGGTAGAACATATGGAGTTTTTTATGCAACTTGGCTTAAGAAATATAAAGACAGATTTAATTACTCCAGAAGACAGATTAGAAAAATATCAAGATTCTCTTTGGAACTATAAATCTATGCCAAGAGATTTTCAACATCCACTTTTGAAAAAAGATAAAACTGAAGACCTTAGATTTGAAAATTTAGCAGAAGCTAAAGAAATGCTTTTAAAAAGTTTTGATGAGACAGAATTTATATTTAAAGAAAACCCTAAAGCTACACTATTTAATCCCGTCTTTGGAGAATTAGAAAAATATGAATGGGGATTATTGAATGCAAAACATTTCAATCATCACTTCAAGCAATTTGGCTTAGTAGAGTAATATTATAAAAAAAGAACTATATGCTTCCCGAAGAATTATATAAACTTAGATTTCCTATTGGCGAATTTAGTATTCCAGAAAGTGTAAGTGACGAATCAATAAAAGAAATGATAACTCATATCGAGTTATTCCCAAGTAAAATTAAATCGCTTACTTTAGATTTATCCGTGGAACAACTACAATGGACTTATCGACCTGGAGGATGGAGCATCAAACAATTGGTACATCATTGTTCTGATAGTCATATCAATAGTTTAATTAGATTCAAATGGGCATTAACCGAAAACGAACCTACTATCAAACCTTATGATGAAATTACTTGGGCAGAACTTTCTGATGCAACGGATGATGATATAAGTCATTCTATTAAATTATTAGAGGCTATCCATTACAAATGGGTAAAGCTATTACGTAGTTTAGATGAAGAAATGTTTTCTAAAGCCTTCATCCACCCTCATGGAGAAATTAGATATTCACTTAAACAATCATTGGCTATGTATGCATGGCATTCGCAACATCATTATGCACATATAAAATTGGCTATCGCTGCTAAAGGAAAATACAATTAGTCCCAAAAACAAAATATGGTAAAATCCAATTTACACAGTAATAACAAATTTAGAAATGGCTATAATTTTGATGAACTTATAACCGTACTTCCCAATTTAAAAGAGTGTGTTTCTAAAAACAAATATGGTAATGATTCTATAGATTTTTTTGATAGAAAATCTGTACAATGCTTGAATCAAGCTTTACTCCTAAAATATTATGGTATTAAAGATTGGACCATACCTGAAGACTATTTGTGTCCACCGATTCCTGGCAGATTGGATTATATTCTTTACGCCAGTGATTTATTGGCAGAACGGAATTTTAAAAAAGTACCTAAAGGAAATAAAATTCATTGTCTAGATATTGGAATGGGTGCATCTTGCATCTACCCTATCTTGGGTAATAAAGAATTCCAATGGTCGTTTGTTGGCACAGATATAGACAAGGCTTCATTAGAAAATGCACATAAAATCATACATGCTAATCCAAGTTTATCAGAGCAGATAGTTCTGCGTCATCAGGAAAATATAAACAACATCTTATATGGTGTAATTAAAGAAAGTGAACTTTTTGATCTTGTAGTGTGTAATCCTCCTTTCCACAAATCTCTGCAAGAAGCGAAGCAAGCCAACTTAAGAAAAACATCTAATCTTAAAGGTAAAAAAGTAAACAAACCAACATTAAATTTTGGTGGTCAATCAAACGAACTTTGGTATAACGGTGGCGAACTAAGTTTCATCACAAAGATGATAGATCAAAGTCGAGCTTTTGCGAAATCTTGTTTATGGTTTACCAGTTTGGTTTCAAAAGAAAGTAACCTCAAATTACTAATCCGTACTATGGACAAGTTTAAAGTTCCTGAAGTAAAAATTGTACCAATGGGTCAAGGGAATAAAAAGAGTAGATTTATCGCTTGGACTTTTTTAAATGATAAGCAACAGAAAGCTTGGGTGGAATCAAGGTTTTTTTAGAGTATAGTTTTTAGTGATTAGTGGGATAGTGATTAGTGTAATTTTGAACTTTCAACTTTACACTTTGAACTTTAAACTTTGAACTTTGAACTTTAAACTGTTAACTTTAAACTTTCAATTGTAAACTTAATTATGGACTTCAATGCATCTTACATTCTTGAAAACGACATAGCTAGACTTGAGCCACTATGCGAAAAAGACTTCGATAGACTATTGCCTTTTTCTATTAATGAGCCAACGCTTTGGCAGTATTCGCTTACTCCTGCTAATGGAAAGGAGAATCTTAAGAAATATATTGATCTTGCAATGGCTTCTAAATCTGAAGAGAAATCTTATCCTTTTATTGTCATTGATAAACGCAAGAATCAGGTAGCTGGTAGCACTCGATTCTATGATTTTCAAAAACTCCACAATACTACTCAACTGGGTTACACTTGGTATGGAAAAGATTTTCAAGGAACGGGGTTAAATAAAAATTGTAAATTTCTTTTACTTGAGTTTGCTTTTGATCAACTTGGTTTAGATCGAGTTGAATTTCGTGCAGACAATACTAATGCACGAAGTATTGCCGCCATGAAAAGTATCGGTTGCACTGTAGAAGGAATTTTGCGGTCAAATTGCAAATCTGTAACTGGAAGAAGAGATAGTATTGTGCTTAGCATCCTTAAGGACGAATGGAATGAAGGGGTTAAGGAGTTGTTGTTGAAAAAAATATTAT
>JAHDBF010000214.1 GCA_020630525.1 Saprospiraceae bacterium | reverse complement strand
AATGCAAATGGAGAATTCACAGGCAACAAATATAATCTCTATCAAGGGTTATTATATTCCAAAAACTCAATTACAGTCCGTCTTGTAAAAGAAATGGGAAGTGTAGATGTAATCCGTGAAGTCCTAGATAATGCAGGTATAAGTAAGTCAGAAACTTTGGCAGATGGTAGGCTTCTTATCCCAAGAGTACCTTCTATTTGTCTTGGAGCAATGGATCTCTCTTTAATGGAAATGGCAGGAGCCTATACCACATTTGCAAATAATGGAGTGTACACCGAACCTGTCTTTGTTTCTAGGATTGAAGACAAAAACGGAAAGGTGTTATACGTCGGTGTTCCCGAGAAACGACAAGCCTTAAATCCGTTGCACAATGCAGTGATGCTAGACATGCTGCAAAACAATGTTGGAAGGAATTACGGTATGGGCGTACAAGTTCCAATAGGTGGTAAAACTGGAACTACCAATGATTATTCCGATGGCTGGTTTATGTCTGTAACGCCTAATCTTGTGATGGGAACTTGGGTTGGCGGAGATGATTCTTGGATACGATTTTTAACTTTAGAAAATGGACAAGGTTTTGTTATGGCTAGACCTATTGTTAGAAATTTTGTAAAGAAAATAGAGAAAGATAGCTTAGCAGATTTCAACTCAAAAGCAACATTTCCCGAACCTCCAGATGGATTTTACGATTTGATAAATTGTGATAAATACAAACAAATAAAACCTGAGGACGAACAAGAATTTAGAAGATTGCAGCGTGAGAGATATAATGAATTCGAAGAAGTTTTTGAGGATGAGTTTGAAGATGAATTTGAATCAGATGGTTACTTAGAATTCGATGAAGAACTAGAAGAAGATCTGCCATCTACAAAACCTGTTGCTCCTCCAGTTGTTGATACTGTAAAAACAGAAGCAATAAAAAAAGACACCACTTCTAATCAAGAAAAAGAAGAATTTGAAGAGGAATTTGAAGAAGGTGGTGGAAATTAAAAAAAAGAAATTTTTACTTTTTAAATAAAATATAAGATTATGAAAGCACATGTAATGAGTGCAATAAATGCTTTTGCTTTAATAGCAATCGGCGTTTGGGGATATACAGTTACAAACGCTGGTACAGCATTGATTCCTGTAATTTTTGGTGTAGTAATTTTGGTTTGTAATAATGGGATTAAATACGAACATAAGATCATGTCTCACATTGCTGTAGTATTGACATTGTTGGTAACGATTGCTTTAATCAAACCGTTTACTGCTGCAATGGGTGATGGTGATACCATGGGCATGACAAGAGTAGGCATTATGCTTGTTACTGGAATACTAGCAATGATCGCTTTTATACAATCATTTATCGCAGCAAGAAAAAAGAGAAATAACTAATACTAATAGCTTAATTTTTGGACTAAAATTTTGAAGTCATCAATAAGTCGATGTCTGTATATTTTAGTCCAAACTTTTTTGCCAGATACGCATTTGTCACGCAACCGCTGTAAGTGTAAGCACCATTTCTTATTCCTCTATTATCATACAACATAGAATCAAAATTTCCACTATCTCCAGCTTTGATCAATATTGGAGTGATAATATTGCTCACTGCAATCGAAGCAGTTCTAGGAACTTTAGAAGCAATATTTGGAACACAATAGTGGATTACTCCGTGTTCAATAAAAGTTGGATTTTTATGATTCATCACTTTTGAAGTAGCAAAACAGCCTCCCTGGTCTATACTTATATCTACGGCAACGGCACCTTCTTTCATTTTAGATATCATATCATCGGTTACCAATATTGGTGTCCGCCCAGTCCGAGAATGCACCGCACCGATGACGACATCTGCACTCATCAATTGATAACCTAGATACACTGGATTGTACGTAGAAGTATGCAATTGTCTTCCGACAAGTGACTGTATCCTCATCAGTTTACTTACTTCATTATCAAAAATTCTAACAGACGCACCTAATCCCAACGCAGTTTTTGTAGCAAATTCTCCAACTACTCCTGCGCCAAGTATCACTACTTTTGCAGGTGGAACACCAGAAACGCCACCAAGCAAAACACCTCTTCCTAGATTATTGGAGTTTAATAATTCTGCAGCAGTTAAGATAGCACTCATTCCTGCGATTTCGCTCATTATTCTTACGATCGGGAAAGAGCCATCTTCGGATTGGTAATACTCCATTGCTATTGCAGTGATTTGCTTTTCTTGTAAAGCTTGTATATATTCTTGAGAAATTACGGGCAAGTGGAGCGGAGAAATAATCATTTGATTCTTAGCCGAAAGCGCAATTTCTTCCATAGTCGGTGGCGCTGCTTTTACGATTACTTGCGCAGCGAATACTTCTTTTTTACTTTTAGTGATGTCTGCACCGGCTTCAGAAAAATTATGGTCAGTATAATTTGCTTTTTCTCCAGCACCTGACTCGACGATAACCCTATGTCCGTAAGCAACTAAAGTTCTAATCGAGTTTGGAACCAAAGCAACTCTATTTTCTTGTAAGATGATCTCTTTAGGTATACCAATGGTGATTTTGGATTTCTTTTCCTTGATATAAACCGTTTCTGGTTGCGTCTTATATTGACCTTCTGAAAAAAAGTCTGAAAAGTTGGATTTTTTACCGTCGTTACTCATAAGATACTAAAAGCGTTTGGTTCGTTATATCTACTATTGTTTAATAATTTTCGAACGAGATATCAGTCAAAAACTAAGAACAACTAACAAGATACATAATTTCGTAATACTAGAATTAAAATTAACTTCTAGGGTGAAAATTCATGATAGTTTCTCGTAAAAATTGGGTGTCAAGATGTGTATAAATTTCTGTGGTTAAAATTGATTCATGACCAAGCATATCTTGTACTGCTCTCAAGTCTGCACCACCTTCCACGAGATGAGTAGCAAATGAGTGTCTAAATGTATGGGGACTAATGGATTTATTGATGCCTGCTTTTTTTGCCGCTTCTTTAATGATGTAAAATATCATTACTCGAGTCAATCCTTTTCCGCGACGATTAAGAAAAATGGTATCTGCATGATCTGAATGTATTTTTAAGTCATTACGATCATGCTTTACGTAGTATAGAATGTGTTGTATGGCTTCTTGACCAATAGGGACAATCCTCTCTTTGTTGTTTTTGCCGATTACTCTGACGAATCCATCCTCTATATAAAAGTTGGATAACTTTAAAGTAATCAATTCGCTAACCCTAAGCCCACAAGCATATAACGTTTCTAGAATTGCTCGATTACGATGACCATAAGCAGTACTTAAATCTATAGTATCAATCATAGCGCTGATCTCCTCATAGTTTAAAACATCAGGTATTTTGCGAGACAATTTTGGTCCTTCTAAAAGTTCTGTAGGGTCATCATTAATTAAGTCTTCAAGCAAAAGATACTTATAGAAAGCTTTTACTCCCGAGAGAATTCTTGCCTGTGTCCGATCACTTAACCCAAGTTTATTTATGTCTTGAATAAATGCAGATAAATCATCAGAAAATAAGCTTTCTGGGATTGCGCCATTTTTATTTCTAAGACACCAATTTTCTAATTTGCTAATATCTCGCAAATATGCGTCAATAGAGTTTTTAGACATTGA
>JAHDBF010000213.1 GCA_020630525.1 Saprospiraceae bacterium | reverse complement strand
ATATGTGGATTCTCTCTAAAACCTTGTCTTTGGGCTTTGTAGAAAATGTGTTCATCTATTCCTGTAAATTGAAATTCATAAGACAATTCTAAAAACAGATTTTCGTATTTGGCTCCTACCATAAATATTGCAGCAGGTAATACAGTATCACTTTTCTCTTCAAAATTTGTTAATTCGTTTAATGCTTCACCTTGATGCAGCAATACTGAAATTACAGGTCCTACTCCTGCTTTAAAATATTCTGTTTCTACGCCAGAAATAATCGGGAATCGTAGTGTGTGAGAATATTTAAACAAAGATTGATCTCTGATCTCTTCTGGTAAGTAATTTTTCAAATCGTACTTAATTCTCCTAGCGTTATAAAAACCCTCGAATTGAAAAAAAGCATTTTTAAATACCACTTGCATTAATCCTCCAACGCTAGGGTATACGTTATGTTTATCTACTTTGACATTATAGATGACATAATCGTTTTCATTGTCGTAAAGTTGTTTGTTTTTCTTTACAAATGATTGATGATAACTAGCTTTCAGACCGTAGTAGACTTTCTGACAATCTGCATTTGTAACAATTGTTGTTACTATAACTATGGATGTGATTATTTTTAATGCAAGTTTCATTTTAATTGTTGGGAAGCATAAGAAGCTGCTCCAACAATTCCAGCATTATTCTTGAGTAAAGCTTGTTTAACATTTAAAGCTGAATCAAGAAAACCAGAGAATTTTTCAAACTTCTTACTTATTCCGCCGCTAATGATATAAAGATCTGCTGAGAATATTCTATGAACATAGACCAAAAATTCATTTAAAATACCACCATATGTTTCCCAAGACATGTCTTCTCTTTTTCGGGCAGCATTCGATGCATAATGTTCTGCAATACTGTCTCGAAATCTAAGATTCCCAATTTCAATATTTGGTACGAGTGTACCATTTATAAACAATCCCGAACCGATTCCGGTCCCTAAAGTAATGGTCATCACTTTGCCATTCACGTCTTTGCCACTGCCATATTTTACTTCTGCAAATCCAGCAGCATCAGCATCATTAAGTATGTGCGCATTGAGGTTGCAATGTTCTGAAATTAAATTTTTAATATCGGTTCCGATCCATGATTTGTCAATATTATTGGCTGAGAGACATATGTTATCGCTTATGATAGAAGGAAAACCCATGCCAATATCATCTTTCCAATCCAAATCAGCAATCACTTTATTGATAGTTTCAGCAACAGAGATCGGTAGGGCGGGACTTGGGGTAAGGTATTTTATTCTATCAGAAACTAATGTACCAGTAGATAAGTCTACAATTCCACCTTTTATTCCTGTGCCTCCGACGTCAATAGCTAAAATTTGATTCATGGTAAATTGGGATACTTAGTTAGCAAATGTCATTTCTAAAATAGTTACATCTTCTAATGGTCTATCAGCAGCATTTTTCTTTACTGCCGCAATTTTGTCGATGACATTTAGGCCATCAACCACATGACCAAAAACAGTATAATTGTGATCTAGGAACGGTGTTCCTCCATGTGCTGAATAAGCACTACGTTGCTCTTCAGTATAGAAAATGCCAGTTTGTGTTTCTAACTTATTTAATGATTCATCAGATACTGAGGACCCATGGACAACGTAAAATTGGCAACCAGAAGAATTTTTTTTCGGATTGACATTGTCTCCTGTTCTTGCTGCTGCTACTGCACCACGTACATGGACCAACTCTTCTTTAAATTCGGCAGGAATAGTGTAGTTTACACCACCACTTCCAAGATTTTTACTCAGTGGAGCACCTTTGGATTCCGGATCGCCACCTTGGATCATAAAACCATCAATCACTCTGTGAAACAAGAGTCCATCATAGAATTTTTCATCAACCAATTTGATAAAATTATCTCTATGATTTGGTGTTTCATCAGAAAGTAAAATGACCATGTCTCCATAATTGGTTTTTACCAAGATTTTGCAATCTTTTGGGGCGGCGACGATAATTTCTTGTTTGTATTGGTCGACTTTACCTTTTTTAGAAGCTTGGAGTGTGATGTTGTATCTACCAGACTTAGCGAAAGTATGAGATGGATTTTCTTCTGTAGAAAATTTCCCATCTCCAAAATCCCAATTATAGCTATCTGCATTGCTGGAATTATTTTGAATTTTAACTTTTGCAGGTGCAGTAATTTGACCTTGGTCTAATACAAAATTGGCTACTGGTTTAGCACAGGAGCTTAATATTAGACCAAGGCTAATTGTGAGTAAAATTTGCTTCATGAGTGGCTATCTTACGATTTAAAGTATACTTATTTTCATTTTTACATCTGTAACAGGTCTATCACCAGGCGCCGTTTGAGTAGCAGCGATTTTATCTACAACTTCTAGGCCTTCGATTACTTTACCGAATACGGTATAATCATTATCCAATGCTGGAGTTCCACCTAATTCTTTGTATGCTGCAATATCTTCAGCGCTATAAGTGATGCCTTTTTGCTTAGCAAAATTTTGGATTTGTGCTTCTTGCATAGGACCATTTCCTTGTACAATATAGAATTGTGACCCTGAAGATTTTTTCTCTGGATTAGATGGTCCACCAGTTCTTGCTGCAGCCAATGTTCCTTTAATATGTGCTGCGCCAATTTCTGCAGGAATAGTGTATCCTGGTCCACCCATTCCTAATCTTTGTCCAGCTGCTGCGCCTCTAGAATCTGGATCACCACCTTGTACCATAAAACCTTTGATTACTCTATGGAACAATAAGTCATTGTAATAACCTTCTTTTGCTAATTTAACAAAGTTGTCTCTGTGACCTGGCGTAGAGTTATATAATTCTACTTTCATATTTCCCATGTCAGTTTCGATAAGTGCGATTGTTTTTCCTCCGCTTTTGTCGCAAGAAACCAATGACATTGTAGCTATAGCTATAGCTAATAACAATAAATATTTTTTCATCTTAATAATTAATTTGAATTTGTGTTGATATTAAAATAGGTAACAATTTTTTGTTTAAGTAGTTTTTCTTGGTGATCGGCACCTTTTAGTTTGAATGGTTTTCCAATTTTCCAATGTGGCCAACCATCCGCGTCTTTTCCTTCAAATTCGTAGTAACCATCATTTTCTAATAGACTACATACGGCAATATGCATCAGGTCTTGTTTTTCTTCTTTAGAAAACTCTAAAGGCCCTTTCCCAAGTTCTTGAACACCGATAATAAACAGGATAGAACGTAAGTCTGGAAGTTTATCTAAGCCTAATTTGTCTTTGATAAAATGCCGAGCTTGTAAATATGTGAAATCCAATTCCCAATCTTCCATTCTTAGTTTTAAAGATTTTCAACTGCAAATATAACGGATAATCTTAATACTATTTGTTGAATGTTGTCTCTTGCCTCAGAGCAGTATTAAGTTTTTGTGGCGCATCTTGTCATTCTTCTATAGATTTTAGATAAGAAGTACTTCTTCCCATATAACTTAAACCTATTACTGTAAGATAAGTATCATTGAATGTATAATAAATAAAATAATCTCTAATATTTTTCTTTTTCAAACGTGGATTATCAGTTTGGCGACCAGAATCAGGATAACGGGACAAGATTTCTAATCCTTCTTGGATTAAAAAGTACAATTTATTTGAGTAA